>JALOTT010000442.1 GCA_025457745.1 Verrucomicrobiota bacterium | reverse complement strand
AACGCGGGCGGGCCGCGTCAGTTGCCAATTCGGACGCCTCTGGCCGCCCGCGTCGGTCAGTTCCATCGTTGGGCGGCATTTTACGTGTATGGGACTAGATGCCGTTGTTTACTGTGATTGCTGCGAAAAGGGCAGACTTCTCGAACCACCACCACTTGGTGCCTCGCTCCGAGTTGCACCAGATGGGTCGATTGAACGCGAGCCTGATGCCGAGTCGTTGGAGGCGGACCTCGCTTTCGACCAGTGGCGCGAGCAGTCGGCCTGTGAGCATGCAGGGGGAGTTCTGCTTCACCACTACCTTGGCAACATCTCTCTTATTGGTTCCCTCAGATCAGAATTACAGAGGGAGGCGGAGCGCTTCCCTCTTCTGCTTACTAGAGTGCTCTACAGCGGCACGCACGCTGGCGATTACCTTGCACTCGACATCATTCCGGCGTTGCAGCGAGAACTTGAGTCGCTGGCGGTTTTCAGATGCAGCACACAAGAGGCCGCTGGTTTTATTGCCGAGTTCCGAGCGCAGATGTCCAGCTTGGCAGCTACTGCGCTCTCGGTCGGCAAGCCAATAACATTCTGATGACCTTCGTGCCCAACAAACCGGCTGCACCGAACGCCGGGATCGCGTCTCGGTTGGCAATCGGACATCATTGGCCCGGCGTCGGTGAGCCGGAGCGTTAGGCGGCATTACACGTCCATGAGCATTGACACATCAGGCAAGTGGTGGGTTGGGACAAATCCCGAAGACATCAAGGGATTCGTGGAGGCATACGGGACACAGTGTTCTTACGCGGTGCATGAGTTCCGTCTGGCTAAGTGCGTGTGCGGGTCAGTGGATTTTTACCTTGATGCAGATGATACCGAAGGCGTCGCCAAGCGCACTTGCGTCAAGTGTTCACGGGAGCATTTTCTTTGCGACAGCGAGGAGTTCGCCGAGGAGGCGGAGTTTGCTCATTGGAGTTGTGGGTGTGGCTCGGAGGTCACGAACGTTGGAGTTGGATTCTCGTTGCGAAAGAAGGGCGGCGAGATTCGCTGGCTTTACGTCGGCTGTCGTTGCGCCAAGTGCGGCATTCTTGGTTGCTTTGCCGGTTGGAAGATTGATTACTCACCTTCGAGGCAGTTATTTGATCGAGTTTAGATTATGACCATGCCGCCTAATAATACTGTTCGGCGTCACCACGTATGCGCAACATTCAAACAGTCCTCAGCATTGCTTGCCTGTGCTTTCTTACAGCTTGCGTCACCACTGATCCCTACGGCGGCACTCGCACCACCCAACCAAGCCACACGGAGACCTACACCAACGCACCATCTCAGTTTCGCTTCCCGCCGCGCATTGGCGGCTTCGCGCGAGAGCAGGTCACGCAGTATGACCGGCAGGGGCAGGATGTTGGCGTTGGCTATAATCACCTGGGCCACGGTATTGCCATGACCGTCTTCGTTTATCCCATACCGCAGCGCGCACCGGACGATACGCTCAGCGGACATTTTTCTACCTGCAAAGCCGAGGTGCTGGGACGGCACAGCGGCGCGCAGCTTGTCTCGGAGGAAGCTGCCCAGATTTCACCCGGCGGTGTTCAGCGGAGCGGCCAGCACGCGGCATTTACTTACACCGAGATGTTCGCGCACCAGCGCCAGGCGGTGCGTTCGGAGCTTTTTGTGTTCACACATGGTCAGCGCTTCATCAAGTATCGAGCGACATATTCGGTCGGCCAGCAAGCGGCAGCCGAGCCAGTTATTCGTGCCTTTATTGATGAGTTGGCATGGCCATAGAGAGCTTGCAACGATGAGGCAGACGCCGAACCAGACGCTGGACCGAATGACGAGGAGCGCGATCAGCCGCATGTTCCAAGTCGGGTGTCACTGGCGCGCTCCTCGTCATCGGTCAGCTATGCGTTCAAATCGCAAATCGTAAATCGTAAATCCCTAAAGCCCCCGCAATTTCCTTTGGGAAATTGTCCGCGACTTCGTCGCCACCAGATACCGCAGCGCGTCCGCCGCATCGTCGCCGCCGTTGCCGTCGTCATCCATATCCACCTTGAGCACGTCTTCGGGCCGATGCGGATCGTGTTGCAACGCGGGCAGCGTCTCAATCAGCCGCGCGCAACGTTCGTGAATGAAAAGTGTCGGCCTGACGATTTCCACAGGCTGCCCATCCCTATTCAAAACATTGGCCGGTGGCGCTGCCACCTCGCCGAGGCGATGCAAAATCTCCGCCCAACCGCTCACCCGTTCCGTGTTCGCACACCGCAACGACACGCCGAGCCGCGCGTACTGCGACGCGACGGTTGAACCGTCGCTTTGCTTGCTGAAAACATCCGCGCCAGCCACGAACCGAGCCAAATGCGCCATTTCCAGTTTCCCATCGCCGATTTTGTGCCGACCGAGCATGGCTTTGATGCCCGGCGCATGACGTTGTGGCAGCCACATGCGTTCCGCGTGTTCGTCCACCACGAAAAGGTTGCCGTCGCCATCCGTGCAGCCGAGCAGGACCACCGTGTAATGCGTGAAGCCGTAATCCAACGCGGCGAACCACTCGCGCGCCCGCGAATCGTCAAAAGACGAAATCACATGCACGTCGCGGCGGAACGGCGTGAAGAACTGGCCCGCCGCGATGTCCCAATCCCCATGAAACCACGCGCGCTTCTGCCAGCCGGTCAGGCTCGCCAGGATGTTCGCGTATTCCGGGTTGTTGAACCGATTGTCGCCCACTCGCGCCGAAATGAAGCGCGTGTCCGTTTCTTCACCTTTCAGAAACGGCGTGATGAACTTCGCGCGATACCAACCGTGACCAATCCCGCCAGGATTGGTCGTGGAATAAATGCGCGGTCGCCAATTCGGCTTGGACGTGCGGGAGCAGGTGGAGATGTCCTGGTGCTTGCGGGCTGAGAGCGTCGTCGCTTCTTCAATGCCGATCACGTCATATTCGAGACCGAGGTAGGCATCAATGTCCTTCTCGCTTTGAAAATGGCCGGCGAGGATGCGCGAGCCGTTGGCGAACTTGAGCACGCCGCGAAACGCCGAGAACTCGTGATCCAGACGGCCGAACAAGCGGCGGCGCAAGTCCTCGAAGTTTTCCATGTTCGCCTTGCCGACCTTGCGGAGCAGGAGGCATTTCAAGCCCGGCACGCGCTGGCAATCGTCACCGCCCATTTGGGCCAGCAGCCAGTGACTTTTGCCGCCGCCCCGCGCGCCGCCGTAGCCGATGGCCGTCGGCCCGTCCGGCGCATCGCACAATCGCGCCGCCGCGCTGGCGACGAGTTGCCGCGGCTGCAACACGATGCCCGCCTGGACGAAGTTCGCCATTTGTTGCTGCGGGCAACCGGCCTTGTGGCCCTCGGCGAGGTATTGTTCCAGCGGCGTCATGATATTTCGGATAGTGGCGCAGGCGTCCCCGCCGGTGACCGTAGCGCGGGCGTCCCGCCTGCGGGTGCGGGTTGCGGGGTGAGAATTCCCCGAAGAATTCGCGCCTTGAACCCTTGAACC
>JALOTT010000441.1 GCA_025457745.1 Verrucomicrobiota bacterium | reverse complement strand
ATTCGTGTGGAAACCCAATCAGATAGCCAAGTTGATGGAAAGCATCGTCCGGCACTATCCAATTGGCACTCTCATGCTGCTCAGGAAACACGGAAACCCAAACCTCGGAGCTGAGGCATTCCTCGATGGCTATTACGGAGATTTCAACCCGAGTTTCTACGTAATCGATGGCCAGCAGAGACTGAAAACGCTGCTATTTGCCCTAAAGCCGCCCACGAAACCTGATAGCCAATATGTTTATCTCCAACACCACTATCGTTTCTATTTCAAGGTGGATGAAAAGCTTCGGGACATCCTGAAGTCTGAGGAGGTGGACAAGCTGACATTCATAAAGGCAGTTCGAAATGACGAACTCCTTGAGCATGACATGGAGGAATTGCGTTATACCAGATTGCTTCCACTCTGCGTGATATTTAAGAAAGATGAGACCGCTTGGTTGAAAATATTTCCGCCCCGCCTGCGACGTGTCTACGGGCAAAACGTCCGCGACATCAGACGCCAGATAATGTCCTACTCGCTCCCCGTCGAGACGCTGGAATATAAACTGACGGAACGCCAGCACAGCAACGTGTTTGCTTTGATAAACAATGAGGGGACGGGATTAACCGAATTTGAATCGGCAGCCGGCAGGCTTTACCCGATAAAGATGAAGGACCTGTGGCGGGAAGTGAATGTAAAGAAAATCAAGGAATATGGCATAGATCCAACCTACATCCTGAAAGTAATGCTGCTCACGAGAAACGAGAATGGTGAAGTCAGTAGTCGGGCATTCAGGGGTATCCGCTGGTGGTATATGCACAACGGGCGGATTGACGCCGCCCAATTCAAACATGATTGGCGAGAATCCAGCAAATTCATCAATATGGCCCTGAACGAGTTTGAGGAGCAGTTCGGAGTCATGAGCAAGCGCTACCTCCCGTTTTCGCCAATGGTGGTCACATACGCGGCCATCCTCCACTACCTGCAAGTTGTTAAGAAGTATAGCCCGGACAAGGAAAAGCGCATTACTAAGAAGTTGAAGAAATGGTATTGGGCATCGGTAATCAACCAGCGTTACAAAGCAGGAACGAACTCCGTCATCCGAAAGGATTACCATCAATTGAAGGAGTGGATTGATCCTCGTAACCGGAGAACACCTCGGAGATTCATGGTAAAAATGACCATTGACGATCTGGAGCGCTTAATAGCACGGACAAAAAGCGGGGCCGATGCCGTGTATCGCGCGGTAGTGTGTTTGCCCAATATACACGAACGCTTCGATATCTATTCCGGGAGAGCCTTCTCTTCCAGCAAGGTGGACGACCATCACATATACCCCCGCAAGCGCCTAAAAGATGGAAGATTTGAGGATGATGAGATCAACCAAGTCTCCAACAGGGTCATCACTTGCCAGCGGGCGAACAAACAACTCCGACATGACTGGCCATGGAAGCATTTGGCAAAAGTCTCAAAGCGGCACCTGAAGAGATATTTCATACCACCGGACATCCTCAAGAACAGGCCCGCCTTTAGGGAGTTTATTCGCTATCGACGGGCATTGCTAGCGACTAGGGTGCAATCCCTTCTTCGTAATGGAGAATGAGCCATGTAAAGGGTCAGACCTAACTATTGACACTAAACACAATGGTAAAATCCTGTAGAAAAATTCTTTTGCACCCTTTGCGCTTTTTCGCGGCCAACCTGATTTATGAGCACCGCATACCAAATCGTTGTTTGTGCCGGGATCGTGCAGACGCTTGAACCCGCCCGTTGATTTACGATTCGCGATTTGCGACACCGAAAGTTTTCGCGTGCTCGCGCCAAGGCGGAGTTGCCGATTTGAAGAAGGCAGAAGAATGAAATGATGATGCCCGCTGTCCTTGATCCGTGGGCGGGCCACGCAACCGACCACTTGTGAATCCAAACGGGATTGATTTCCACTACCAACGGAAATCGTAGTTTGACATCGGAGGCAGCGTGGGCAATTTTGGCAGCGTTCACTTTAAGCCGTTAACCAAACAACGAAAGAATTACAATTATGGCCATTGCAGTTGGAACGAAAGCACCGGACTTCACGCTCAAGTCCAAGTCGCCCGTGGATGCGGACGTGAAATTGAGCAACAACTTCGGCAAGAAAAACACCGTGCTGCTGTTTTTCCCGCTCGCCTTCACCGGCGTTTGCACCACGGAGATGTGCGACATCACCGCCGGCTTGGGCGCTTACACCGGCCTGAATGCCGATGTGATCGCCGTCAGTGTGGACAGCCCGTTCGCGCAGCAGGCGTGGGCGCAGAAGGAAAAAATCGGCATCACGCTCGCCAGCGATCTGAACAAGACCGTCACGAAGGCTTACGACGTGTTGTTTCCGATGCTGGCCGGGGTAGGGGACACAGCCGCGCGCGCGGCGTTCGTGATTGATAAGAACGGCGTGGTGCAATACAGCGAGCGGACGCCGACGCCCAAGGACCTGCCGAACTTTGCAGCGGTCAAAGCCACGCTGGCAAAGTTGAAGTAGGACGAGGCAAGACGGATTTTCGCCGGAAGACATCGGCAACGGTGGCCCTTCTTTTTCAGCCAGGTAGGGTGCGTCACTCCGTGCGCGCCGGTCCGAACACTCAAACGGCGCGCACGGAGTAACGCGCCCTGCCTCGGCAAAGGGTTTTTTCGCAGATCAATTACTCGCTGCTTCGCCAGCATTATGCTTGGCCAAACGCGCCCGCAAGTTTTCCGTAACACCCGTATAGAAACATTTCCCGTCACCTTCGCTTTGCAGAATGTAAACGTAGAAAAATTGCATGGGTAAACTCTGATTGGCTGGCATGCCGAGCCGTAGCTCGGAGCGATATTTTCATGAGTTGCCCGGCCCGCCTACGTGCTTCGCACTTCGGCGCGGCAGCCCCGAAAGCTTTCGGGGCTGGTGGAGCCTAGGGGATTCGAACCCCTGACCTTCTCATTGCGAACGAGACGCTCTACCAACTGAGCTAAGACCCCATCCACCAACGCGAGCACGCATAGCATTGACACAATCCACTCCGGCGCGCAACCCCGGATTTGTGTTCTGCCACTGGAATTTTGCGAAAGCCCCCTCCGCCTGCGCGAACCGGTGTCCACCTGGAAATCATTTTGCCCGGGCCACCGCGATCAGGCTCTGACCGAACGGCGGCGGGCAGACGTGTGATTCACACCAATAGACAAACGGGAAGATGGCGCGATCGAAGAAACGCACTGAACCCACGTCAAAGCCGCGCTTCTTCATTATTCGGAAATTCAGCCACCACGCGAAGTAACCGATGCAGTTGAAATAATTGAGCCGCACGATTTCAAACCCGGCGCTCTCAAGTTTCCGTTTCAGTTCCGCCTTCGCGTAGCGACGGTGGTGGCCGAAGTCCTTGTCAATGGGCGCGTAAATTTCCTGCCGGGCCGGGACAAAGAGGCAAAGCCGGCCAGGATGGGGAGGGCGCGTCACTCCATGCGCGCCGCTGGTGTCTGAGACCAATCCCGGCGCGCACGGAGTGTCGCGCCCTACCTTGAGCCGGCCTTTTTCGGGGCGGAGCAGCCGGGCGTAATCCGCCAACTCACGTTCGTCCTCGCGAATATGTTCCAGCACGTTGATGCTCACCACGCCGTGCCACGGCCCGGGGTCGGTCAGCGAATCAATCGTGCCAGCGAGGAGCGGTTGGTCCGGAAACGCCTGGCGAAATTCACGGCAAAAACCGGCGTCCGGCTCGATGGCGAGCAAATGCTCGACGGCGGGAAGCTTCCGGAGCAGTCCGGTGATCTGGCCGATGCCCGCGCCGATTTCGATCACGCGACCTTGCAGGTGCGGCGTGAATTCGCGGACCAACGCCCGCCGGTAATTCTCTGCGGCGCGCAGCGCGTCAAACTCAAAGTTGGCGGTACGCGCATGTTCGTTGGGCCGTTCGCTCATCCGCGGGAGAGGAAGTTGTATTTGAGGATGCACCACAGCGCGTGGACGCCGTCGCGCCACCCGATTTTTTTCCCTTCGGCGTAGGTGCGTCCGTAGTAGGAGATGGGCACTTCGTAAATGCGGATACCTTTGAGCCTGGCGACTTTGGCCGTGATTTCAGGTTCAAAACCAAAACGGTCTTCCTCAATCTTGATTTGCTGGATGATTTCGCGCCGGAAGGCTTTGTAGCCCGTCTCCATGTCGGCCAGGTTGATGTTGGTACACATGTTCGAGAGCGTGGTGAGAATGATGTTCCCAAACGAGTGCCAGTAATACAGCACCCGGTGCGCGCCGGCGCCGTGAAAGCGGGAGCCGAAGACCACATCGGCTTTGCCGGACAGAATCGGGCCGATGACGACGGGATATTCGGTCGGGTCGTATTCGAGGTCGGCGTCCTGCACGAGCACGATGGGTGCGGTGACGTGCGCGAAGCCAGTGCGCAGCGCGGCGCCTTTGCCCTGATTCTGGTCGTGCCGAAAAAGCCGCACGCGCAGGTCTGCCTGGGGCAACGGTTGCAATGCCTCCCATGTGCCGTCGCGCGAGCCGTCCTCGACCACGACAACTTCGCACACAAGCGGTTGCGCGAGCACGGTGCGGATGACGGTCGCAATGGTGGCAGCTTCGTTGTAAACCGGCACCACGATCCCCAGGCAGGGCGTGGTTTCGAGTTTGTCGTCAGGTCGCGCGTTCATCGTGACAGTTCGGCAGTCGTGACGCGCACGAAGCTAGAGTGTCCGTCGCCGGATTCAAAACAATTTCGCCAGTATCCCGGCGCGGCAGAGCAAACGCATCTGGTTTCCTGGCAGGGCCGGCAAGTTGCGCCGTCCTGCGTTGGTAGGGACGGCTCGCCGAGCCGTCCCGCGCCCTAGCGGCGCGGAAAAACTCTCGCCCGCGGTGGCGGATTGATTCTGCGAATATCCCCCGCTATTCGTTCCGCCCGCTGCACGCGGGCGGGGACAGCTCGGCGAGATGTCTTACCTTTATTGCCGACTTCCGGAGATTATTGATGCGTTTGTCCTGTCTGGCATGGAGAAATATCTTTTCTCATAACGAGCTTTGTGCATTCTTCAGCCGTGACTGGCTTACAGAATAGGCAGATTGCCATCGTCGGCTTGAGCGACATGGGGATGCCGCCATGTGTGCAATTGTGGTGTCTGTGGCTCGGTGCTTAATTCTATGTCCGCATATAACAAACTACAAAACGAATTAAAGGCCGTTCCGCGCACCTGGCTTGTCACCGGTGTCGCTGGTTTTATCGGCTCGAATC
>JALOTT010000440.1 GCA_025457745.1 Verrucomicrobiota bacterium | reverse complement strand
CCGTGGCGCAGTATGACCTGCTGCCCACCTTCTACGATCTGGCCGGGGGGCGCGAGCCGCTGCCGGCGGAGATCGATGGCGGCAGCCTGCGGCCCCTGTTGGGAAATCCGGCCAGCGGCGCCGTCAAACGGCTGATGCCGGGCCTGGCCTTCCACCGGCCGCTCCTGAAGCCCCAGCCGCACTCCGCTTTCCGGGCCGGCGACTTCAAACTGGTCATCACTTGGTCCGGCCCGTGGAAGGTGGGGAAACGTGAGCTGTTCAACCTCGCCAAGGACATCGGCGAACAGCAGAACCTGGCCGAGGCCATGCCCGGGAAAGCCGACGAGATGTCCGCCACCCTGATCGCCTATCTCAAGTCGGTCAACGCCGAAACGGCACTCCCCGCCACACCCAAGAAGAAATGAAAGGAATACTCACAATGAAACCCACCCTCATTGCCTGCAGACTTTTGAAAGCTTTCAGGCAGGCTGATTGCCGGCCATTTTCGGATCAGCTTCGCCGGCTATCTTCGCTGCGCTCCGGTTCACTTCGCTCGGCTCTCCTCGCCGCCCTGTTGCTGACCTCGGGGCATGCCGCCGAACTCCATGTTGCGCCCAACGGCAACGACGCCAATCCCGGCACAGCCGGGAAACCGCTTGTCTCGCTCCAACGGGCGCGGGACGTGATTCGCGAAGAGCGGGCGAAGCTGCCGCCAGCCGCAGCAGCGGCGCAGGCGCGCATTGTTCTTCATGCCGGCACTTACCGGTTGACGGACACCCTCGCGCTCGCTCCGCAGGATTCCAATCTGATCATCGAGGCCGCGCCCGGAGACCGGGTGGTGGTCAGCGGTGGCCGGGTCGTGACCGGCTGGCAGACGGTGAAGGATGGCATCGTAAAGGCCGACCTCTCCCAACTCGGCCTGCGCGATCTGAAGTTCCGCGAAGTGTACGCTTCGGGAAAGCGCCAGCATTGGGCACGGGTGCCGAACTTCGATCCGGAGAATCCGCGCCGGGGCGGGTTCCTCCGCAACGCCGGCCTCGTCGAACCGAACACGAAGACGTTTTTCCGTTATCGCGAGGGCGAGCTTGATCCGGCGAAGTGGACCGAGAAAGAGGGTGTCTGGGTGGTTTTCCACGATTCGCTGAACTACCGCCCGAACTGGCAGCCGCTGCGGATGAAGACGCTCGATCCTGCCGCGCGCACGTTTCAGGTCAACACCAGCGATTACGTGCTCTCCGCCACCAGTCCGTATTTCATCTGTGGCCTGATGTCCGAGCTGGATGCGCCGGGGGAATGGTGTGTGGATCAGCAAACGAAGATGTTGCACTTCATGCCGCCTGGCGGGAAGGCGGAGAATTTGGAGGTCACCGTCCCGGCGCTCGACGTGCTGATTTCACTCGAGGGAGATGCACAGTCCAAAGCCGTGGTGGAAAACGTCCGGCTCCACGGTCTCGCTTTCGCGGAGTGCCGCCAGGAAGCGGTACTGATGAAGGGGGCCGTGCGGTGTGCGGTGACGGCGTGCGACATCCGCAATGTCGGCACGGGCGTGTTCCTTGGGGATGACACGCACCGTTGCCGGATCGCCGGCTGCGATATTACGCAGACGTTGCGCGATGGCGTCACCGTCTGGGGCACCACCGCCGATCATTCCCGCGTCACCGGGCATCGGATTGATAACAACTACATCTGGGACTTCGGCTGGGGCGATGTTCACAACCGTTGCGGCGGCGTCTTCATGCGCCGCTGCTCGGATGTCCGCGTCACGCACAATCACATTCACGACGGTCCACGTTACGCCATCGGCTCCGATGTCGGCAACGACATGGAGATCGCCTGGAATCTCTGCCACCATGTCAACTTGACCACATCCGACACCAGCATCATCGAGGGCGGCACCGCTTGGGATTGGAACCTCCCGGATGACCAAGAGCGCGTCGTCAACCGCCGGCACAATTGGGGCAACAGCATCCATCACAACCTCTGCTACGACTCCGGCGGCTGGAGCCTGCACAGCACAGGCCGGTGGAGTTACCCCGACTACTCGTGGGGAATCTATCTCGACCTCGACAACAGCGGCTGGCATGTCCACGACAACATCACCTACGACACGGTGCTCGGCGGCTTCATGCTCAATGCCGGCATGGAGAACTTGGTGGAGAACAACATCTTCGTCGGTGGCCGGGAAAGCCAGGTGCGTTTCAACCGCTGGTCGGGCGACCTCTACATCCCCGTCGGCCACCGCTGCGAACGCAACATCATCGCCTACGCGGGCCACAGCGCCTCGCTCTACCTCGCCACCGGCATCCTGCCGGAAAACTGCCGCTACGCCCGCAACCTCATCCACACCGGCGCCGGCACGCCGCGCATCGAAGGCATTCCCCTTGGCGAGCACACCGATTCCTGGTCCGCCTGGCAGGCCTTGGGACAGGATGCCGGCAGCGTGCTGGCCGATCCGCTTTTTGTCGACGCGGCGCAGCATGACTACCGCCTCGACCCGAACTCGCCGGCCTTCAAGCTCGGCTTTCACCCCATTGACCTCGCGCACGCCGGGAACTACTCGAGTGCCGAGCGCCGCACCTGGCCGCGCCCGGAGGAAGCCGTCGTGCGTCCGCCAGCCGACTACACCGAGCCACGCGAACGCCGCGGCCAGCCCGCGTTGCGCGACTACGAGGACTATGAACCCGGCGAGCCAGAGCGGATGGCCATAGTCGGCCCCAGGACCGGAACCGCCTTCAGCGGAGTCACGGACGCCCAAGCCTTCAGCGGCAAGCACAGCATGCAAATCAGCAAGCCCGCCCCCGGCGCCGGCGAGAAAGTCTCCTCGCCCTTCATCACCTATCCCCTCACCGCCGCCACCGGACCACTGAAGATCGCTTTCGCCCTGCGCTTCAACCCCGGCGCTTCTTTTCTCTGTGAGACCCGCAATGCCCTGCAGGACTACCAGACCGGACCAGGGGTGTATGTGGATGACAAAGGCCAACTTATCGCTGGCGGCAAACCAATTCTGAAGCTCCCGCCGGAGACGTGGATTCAGTTTGTGGCGGAAGGGCCGCTGGGAAAGGACGCCAAGGGCACTTACACCCTCACCGTCATCATCGCCGGGCAGAAGCCGCAGACCTTCGCCGGCCTTCCGCATAGCCCGAAGTTCCAGAGTCTCCAGTTCCTGGTCCTCATGCTGCCCGGCACCGGATCCGGAACCGTATGGGTGGATGACCTGACCATCAAAGCCAAACCATGAAGGAAGCACAATGGAACGGCTCCGCCATCGCAAATCCGGAGCGATACCAATCTGAGATTCATTATCTGGAAAATACTGTGTGATGCTCGACGTCGTCAAAGAATCAGGATACGCGCATGAAACTCAACCTCACACCCCTCATCGCCCTGCTGCTCGCGCCGCTGTCGGCGCTGCACGCCGAGCGAAACTTGCCGGGAGTTTCAAAGTTTGGAAAACTCCGTGCCGGTTTTATCCAAGCCTTGGAAAATCACGGCACACAAACTTCCAGTGCTTG
>JALOTT010000439.1 GCA_025457745.1 Verrucomicrobiota bacterium | reverse complement strand
GCCGCGAAGGCGTTCGCCGAGATGCGCAATTGGCCCAAACTCGAAATGACCCTTGAGCGACTGGTCAAAATCATGCCCGCTGAACCAGAGACTTGGTATGACCTGGCCGCCCTCAAAGCCAGCCTTGGCAAACAAACTGAGAGCCTGACCCGACTTAAGCAGGCACTCGAGTTGAGCGCGAAACGACGCCAGGGCAATCCCACCGCCAATGATTTGCTGGCCGCGGTCAGAAACGACCCGCGCTTTAATCCTCTGCGGCAGTTGCCTGAATTCCAGAAACTCGTCCCGCCTTGAAGAATCACCGCATGGGGCGATGGGGTGATGGATGGCAAAGGGCCGGTTGCAATTACTCCAATAATCCCGCGACCCGGCGACCCGGCTTTGCCGTTGGCAACTCGCTCGCGCGAAGCGGAGTTGCCCGCCGCGCCGGGATTGTTTAGTTTCACCCCGCATTGAAGATGTTTCGCAACCCGATGAAGAAAGCCAACGCACCAAACACTGACACGGCAAAAGCCCCCGCGCCGCCAAAAACGGCCGAAGCCGCCCCGGCCACCGCCACCGACGCCGTGCTGCCCGTCTCCCCGGCCACACTCACGACTGAACAACTGGAAGAGTTGAAAGCCCGCGCCGCCCAAGCCGACGATTTTTGGGACCGGTTGCTCCGCGCCACGGCCGATTTCGAAAATTTCAAGAAGCGCGCCGCCCGCGAACGACAGGACGCCGTGAAATATGCCAGCGAGGCGCTGATTCAAAAATTGATTTCGGTGCTCGACAACTTTGACATGGCCCAGGCCGCCGCGCAGTCCGGCCCTGCGCAGGGAACGCAATCTTTGCAAGCCGGTATCGCCATGATTCAACAGCAGTTCAAGAGCGTCCTGGCCGAAGCCGGCGTGGAAGAAGTGGACGCGACCGGCAAACCGTTCAACCCGAACCTTCACGAAGCCGTGTCGCAACAGGAAACCGCCGACATACCCGAAGGCCACGTCATCCAACAACTCCGCAAAGGCTATAAACTTCGCGAGCGGCTGCTCCGCCCCGCCACCGTCATCGTCGCAAAAACGCCGGCTCCGGCGTCCGCAGTTTGACGCAACTCCCACCCCGACCCGCATGGCCAAACGCGATTACTACGAAACCCTCGGCGTGCCCCGCAACGCGGACGCGGAGACAATCAAAAAATCTTACCGCAAGCTCGCCCTCAAGTATCACCCGGACAAAAACCCCGGCGACAAGGCGGCTGAGGAGAGTTTCAAGGAACTCGGCGAGGCTTACGAAGCCTTGAGCGACGTGCAAAAGCGCGCGGCCTACGACCAATACGGCCACGCTGCGTTCGACGCCCGCGCGCGCGCCGGCCGCGCCGGTGGGTTTCACGATCCGTTCGAGATATTCCGCGAAGTCTTTGGCGGCGGCAGCAGCATCTTCGACGAATTTTTCGGCAGCCGCCACGACCCCACGCAACCGCAGCGCGGTGATGATTTGCGCTACGACCTGGAGATTTCGTTCGCGGAGGCCGCGCTGGGTTGCGAGAAGGAGATCAGCGTTTCCAAACCCGAGCGCTGCGAGGCGTGCGAAGGTTCGGGCGTGGAAGCCGGCTCGCGCACCAAAACCTGCGCCACCTGCCACGGACGCGGCCAAGTGATATCGGCGCGCGGAATATTCAGCATCGCGCAGACCTGTCCGGCCTGCCAGGGCGCGGGCCGCGTCGTCGAAAAACCTTGCGTTAGCTGTCATGGCGCAGGGCGGCGCGATCACAGTTCCAAGATCAAACTACGTATTCCCGCCGGCGTGGACACCGGTTCGCGCCTGCGCTCGGGCGGCAACGGCGAGGCTGGTTTGCGTGGCGGGCCACCAGGCGACCTTTACGTGGTGCTGCACATCAAGGCCCACGAAATATTCCACCGCGACGGCGACGACCTGCTTTGCGAAGTGCCGGTGAGCGTGGTGCAGGCGGCGCTCGGCGCGGAGATCGAAGTGCCTACGCTCAACGGCAAGGCCGCGATCAAAATCCCGGCCGGCACGCAATCTGGCACGATTTTCCGGCTCAAGGGCAAGGGAGTGAAGAATGTTCAAGGCTACGGCAACGGCGATTTGCACGTGCGCATTGATGTCGAAGTGCCCACGCACCTGACCAGCGCACAGAAAGCCAAACTGCAGGAGTTCGCCGAGTTGTGCGACGAGAATGTCAACCCAATCAGCCGGGGGTTTTTAGAGAAGGCGAAGAACCTGTTTCGATAAATGGCAGGGCGGGCCGTCCTCTGTCCGCCGCGCTGAACAAACAGACAACGGCGCGCACGGAGGGCACGCCCTACCGCGGTAAATCGTGAATCTATATGCACCGCTTCTACCTGCCGCCTGAAGAGTGTCGCGGATCAGCGCTCACGCTGACCGGTCGTGAGGCGCACCACGCGTTGCGTGTCTTGCGCGTGCGACGCGACGAGCGCGTGACCGTGATGGATGGCGCGGGCACAGAATTCCTGTGCGACGTGTGCAGCGCGGACCGCAACACGGTGGGACTGCGCCTTGTCGAAAAGAAGAGCATACCTCCCCTGCCCTGTCAGGTCGTTTTGCTGCAAGCGATTCCCAAGGGCAAACTCATCGAAGCGATCATCGAAAAAGCCACCGAGTTGGGAGCGCATCGCATCGTGCCGATTCTGTCCGAGCGCGTAACCACGCGGTTGGACGACAGCAGCGCAGCGGAGAAGGCGGACAAGTGGCGACTCGCTGCCATTGAAGCCATCAAGCAATGCGGCTCAGCATGGCTGCCGCGAGTGGACGCGCCGATGACGCCAAAACAATTTCTTGCGCGTCAGGAAGGATTTGATCTGGCGCTCGTCGGCTCGCTGCAATCTGACGCACGCCATCCCCGCGAATGTCTGCGCGAGTTCAAGTCACGGCATCGCGCATTGCCCCGCACCGTGTGTGTTTGGATTGGCCCGGAAGGCGACTTCACACCGGACGAGTTGCGCGCGGTCCAAAGCGCGGGCGCACAACCAATCTCGCTTGGAAGATTGGTGCTGCGCGTCGAGACCGCGGCGGTTTATTGCCTGTCGTTTTTGAATTACGAGTTGGAGTCCGTTGCGTAGCCACGAAGGATCACGAACTCGGCAACCTGTTGGCGCAGCACGCGCACGAATTGAGTCATCACGCCACCCGCGCCCGCCGCCGGATGCGCCGCCGCCCCTCCCTCATCCGCGCCTGCTGGAAACAGGCCGAACTTAGACCGCAGCGTCAGTCTATTCTACGAGTCTCTATTACGTTACTCACCGACGGCTCGCGAAATCAAGAGCGTGGGACAAAATGAACGAAAAATGCGCACCAGCACAAATGATGAAGCCGATTATTTCAACAATGCCTCGGCGTGTTTCCGCGCGGCGGCGCTTTGACCGCCAAGCATCCGTGCCAGTTCCGTCACGCGCTCCTGCTGGCCTAGCAACGCCAGCTCCGAAATCGTGCGCCCCTCCCTTACCTGCTTGGTAACGACGTAATGTGCCGTGGCC
>JALOTT010000438.1 GCA_025457745.1 Verrucomicrobiota bacterium | reverse complement strand
GACCGTGGGGGCGAACGGGTCGGTTCAGTTCACTGACGCCAATGCCGCGATCTTGCCTGCCGGGTTCTATCGAGTGGTCGAAGTCCTGCCTCCTAAAATACAGATTCGCGTCGCCCCGACCCGGCAGGTCATCTTGACCGTGACCGGCAAGGTTGGCCGCACTTATGACATTCAAGCGTCGCCAGATTTAGTTACCTGGACCGCCATCGGCACCGTGCTGGTGCCGGCGGGCGGCTCATTGGAGTTTCCCGACACGAACGCGGCGAGTTTTCCGAAGCGCTTCTATCGGGCGCAATAAACAACCCGGCAAGATCGCGAAACCGCTCTGTCGGTTTCCGGTCAAGAATCAACGAAATTAAAGAAAGCACCCGGACCAACGGGCAAACCCCGCTGCCAGAGCGCGGTGGAAAACGGAAACGATGATTATGAAACTCAAAATACTGTTTGACGGAGAAACGCGATTTAACCAGCCGATCTGGCGAATGATCCGAGCCCGGGCGCAGTGGTCGCCAATCCTCTGGCTTTGGCTGCGCACATTGGCAATGGCCGAACGGCCGAATCCCATCAAGCACCGAATTGATTAGCGGAATTATTCCCGGAAGATTCCATTGCCCTTGTCAACTTTCCTGCGAAATCAAGCCCCCGCGCAGGGCAAAACGCACCAGGCCCGGAATGTCATGCACGTTCAGGCCATTCATCAACTTCATGCGATGGTATTCGACGGTCTTGGGACTGACTTTGAGGATTTCGGCGATGCTCTTGGTGTTCTGGCCTTCGGCGATGAGTTGGAGGATTTCCCGCTGCCGGCTCGTCAACTGTTCGAGCGGGCTTTTCCGGTCGGCGATGCCTTGCAGGGGAAATTTCCTGACGAAGCGCCGGGAGATTTCCTGGCTGAGAAAAATTTCCCCGTGAACCACCTTTTGCAAGGCAGTTTCCAGTTCGGCCGTCGCCGCTCGCTTCAGCAGGTAGCCGGCCGCGCCCGCCTTGAGGGCGCGCCAATAATACTCCTCGTTGTCGTGCATGGAAAGAATGATGACCCGCACGACCGGAAAGTCCCTGGTGATGCGCGCGGTCGCATCGAGGCCATTGAGGCCCGGCATGGAGATGTCCATCAAGACCACGTCAGGCCGGTGCAGCTTGACCAGATTCAGAACTTCGCGGCCATCGCCGGCTTCGGCCACCACTTTCACCTCCGGCAACTTTTCCAGCAGTGCGCGAATGCCCGCCCGTATGAGCGTGTGGTCATCCACCAGTATGACGCGAATCGGTTTAAGCGCGGGGTTCATGAGGTTTCAGATCCGGACAGCGGGTTTTGCCATTTCAACGGGAACCAGGCGTGGACTTCGGTGCCCTGCCCGGGGATGGACGTGAATTCCAGTCCGCCATCGGCCAACGCCGCGCGTTCCTCCATGCTCAAGAGGCCCAGACTTGCGCCGCGCACGGCCCTTTCCCGGACGGCGGCCACGTCAAACCCGATCCCATCGTCGCGCACGCGCAGGTGGAGTTGACCATCTTGCTTGCGCAATTCCACAGTCACGGCTTTCGCCTGGGCGTGGCGCACCACATTGGTCAAGGCTTCCTGGGCCACGCGGAAACATTCGGTTTCAATCACCGGATCCAAGCGCTGCTCCAACTGATCGGCGTGGAACTTGACTTTCAACTTGAGGAGGGCCGCCTGTCGTTCGGTGTACCATCGCAAGGCCGGTTCCAATCCGAGATCGTCGAGGATTGACGGGCGCAAATCCAACGAGATGTCGCGAACTTGTTCCAGCACGTGCTCGACCGCTTTGAGGCTCTCGTTCAAGCGCGGCTTCAGGACGTTGTTGCCCGGAGTCTGCAATGCGGCTTGCAGGTTCAGTTGTGCGACCGTGAGGGTCTGCCCAAGTTCGTCGTGGAGTTCGCGGGCGATGTTCCTGCGTTCAGTCTCCTGCACTTCCACCAGCCGGCGGGAAAGCACCTGAAGTTTGCGGCTGTATGCCTTGCGTTTTGCCTCGGCCAGCTTACGTTCGGTGACGTCCTCTTTGACGGAGATGAAGTGGGTAATCTTGCCGGCCGCGTCACGCACGGGAGTGATGGTGTTGTCTTCGGTGTAAAGGCTGCCGTTTTTGCGGCGGTTGATTATCTCCGCGTGCCAGGTTCGCCCATCGAGAATGGTCTGCCACAGATTCTGGTAAAAGGCCTGATCGTGCTGGTCCGATTTGAGCAGGCGCATGTTGGCGCCCAGAACCTCGGTGGCGGAGTATCCGGTTAAACGGGTGAAGGCGGAATTGGCCCACGAAATGGCGCCGGACCGGTCCGTGATCATGATGGCATTGGCGGCGGCTTCCAAGGCGGTGCTCTGGAGCTGCAAACGGGCCTCGGCGTGCTTGCGGGTCGTGATGTCGCGAATGTTGCACTGAATGACCCTGCCACCGTTGACCTGATAAACGTTGCTGACAAACTCCACGTTGATGGACTTGCCGGCGCTGGTTTCCAGCGGCAGGTCGTCGTAACGGACATAGGTTTCACGCTGCAACTCCCGGAATTCCGCCTTGGCCGCCTGGGTGTTTTTGAAGGGACCAATCTCCCAGAGTTTGTTTCCCAGCAACTGCTCGCGCGTGTAGCCCAAGAGATCCGTCAGGAACGGGTTGACATCATCAATCTGCCCCGTGTCCGCGTTGAGTATAAGAATTCCATCCTGGGCGGCTTCAAACAGCCGGCGGTAGCGCATTTCGGAAGCCTTCAGCGCGAGATTCGCTGACTGACGTTCCCTTTCGCGATGTTCCAAGGTGTGGGCCATCTGATCGAAGCTGCCGGTAAGCTGGCCCAATTCATCTCCGCGGTGGGCAAGTCCCGTGCGCGTGCTAAGATCGCCCGCGGCCAGTTGCGCGCTGGATTTGACCAGGGTCCGAACCGGGCGCAGGACCAGGAGGTAGCTGCCGATCCAGCCGAGCATGAGGGTAAAGGCGGCGGAAATGCCCAGCCCGGTCAGGTTCTTGGTCAGACGGCGGTTCGCTTCGGCAAAAAGAGCCTGCTTGGGGACACTCAGGATGCTGATCACGTCGCCCGCCACGAGCGCACTGCGGGTCGAGGTGAAAACATAGAGGACCAGATGTTCTTCCGGATCCACCGTCTCCAGCACACCGTTTGTCTGAGCCAGGAAGGTCTTGAAAGGTGATTTTTCCGGGAGCGGCTGGCCAACCAGCCACTGTTCCGGTGCGGGATAGCCCGCGAGG
Organism: Verrucomicrobiota bacterium; assembly: GCA_025457745.1. GTDB lineage: Bacteria > Verrucomicrobiota > Verrucomicrobiia > Limisphaerales > JADLHS01 > JALOTT01. The sequence goes on along the minus strand of JALOTT010000438.1, from coordinate 279 downwards.
TTCGTGACATTGCCGTGGATTTTGGTCCCGGTGACGAGGACCGTGCCCTTGCCGTCAATTTTGGTCCAGGTAGCCCCTTGGGGCAACTGCATCTGGGACACATAATCGGAACCAGTGAGCCAGTCCAAATCCAACGCGGCGAACAGCACGGCCTGGACTTGTTTGGACGGACCGAGAACCGGGAACCCGAAATTGATGGTGGATTTGCCCGTAATGCGGCCGATCTGATAATCGCCGATGGAAAAAGCACGCGACGAGAGGGCGCGTTGGAAGTAGGTC
>JALOTT010000437.1 GCA_025457745.1 Verrucomicrobiota bacterium | reverse complement strand
AAGCGAAAAATCCACGTTTAAACTAACATCACAAACAACCGGAAATAGTATCTTACGCCTCAACCCCGAAAGAGACATTCACGCTGAACCAGTACAGTTTCCGCTGCAAGCCAGCGGAAACGGGAAATCTAAAAATAGAAGGGGCGCGAACCTGACGCACCCTGCCTCGAGGCACTGCGAAGCGCCTACACAGAAGAGATACGCCAAGCCGCGCCCGATGGGGCGCGTGCTTGGTCGGTCTTCTGTGTGGGCTTGCAAAAATTCGCAGTTTTCGAGGCAGCCCGTAGCCGAAGCTACGCAGAATTGTTTTGTATAAAGTTTCTGGTCGTTTTGTTTTTAACTGACGCGGAAAGAGTAGCGGAGCGCGCGGCGATTGCCTAGCGGCGAGTTGCGTGGGAAGAATTCGACTCCTCACCCCGGCCCTCTCCTCGCTCGACGAGGAGAGGGACACGCGGCGTTTCCTCGATCAGATGGAGGCGTGGCAGGTGGAGCATCCGCACGCCGGGCCGGTGGTGAATTCGCCGGAGGAGTTGCAGGCGCGATTGCGGACGCGAGAGACCGCCGAACCGCCGCCGCCCAAGGGCAAGCCGTATCGGGTTCACGATCCGATCATTGCGGAGGTGCATCGCAACCGCGAGGCGTTGTATCGCGAGCGGCAGGGCGAGGCTTTGGCTTTGAAGGACGAACCGCTGAAGAAAAAATCCGAACACTGAAAGTCGGCGAAAAGGTTTTGGTTTCCGGCGGCGTGTGAAGGCATCGCACGTAATTTTCCAGCAGTTTCACCTTGCCGAAGTCCGGGCCAGGGTCTAAACGGGGCGTCATGGTTTCGCGCTATTTCACTGAGGATTGGCACGGGTTCTTATCCACGCCGTGGCTGCAAATCGCGCTGGCGCTGACCTCGGTGGTCTGCGGCGCGATTGTGGGCGCGGAGCGGGAGAAACGCGAGAAGCCTGCGGGTTTGCGCACCTTGATCCTGGTTTGTCTGGGGTCAACGGCTTTCACGATGGCTTCGTTTGCGTTCACCTCCACCACGGGAGATTCGGGACGGGTGGCCGCACAGATCGTCACGGGCATCGGTTTTCTGGGCGCGGGGGCCATCCTGCACGGTGCGGGCTTCGTTCGCGGGATGACCACGGCGGCCACCATTTGGGCCAGCGCGGCCACGGGCATGGTGGTGGGCATCGGCTACGCGGGCGCAGGTCTGGGTTTGAGCGTGCTGGTGCGCGTGGTGTTGTCAGTGGCGCTCGCATTGGAGAAGCGCGCGTTGGGGGCTGCGCGGGAGTCCCGCGTTGAACTGGTGTTTGAAGTGAACGGCGGCAAGACACGGATTCAAATCGAGAAGATCATGGACGACTACCACGTGGGGTGGCCGTTGGACGCCGGCGAACCGGCCCCGAACGGGACGGTGCGCGCGACATTTCAGTGCCGTTTGCCCCGGCGTCATCATCGCGAGTTTCTCAACGAACTCGCCAGGCTGACACAGGTGAAGCAGATGACGGAGTTGGAGAAGTAAGAGTCACCGCATAATTGACGACCCCTCATCTGGAATGTCCGGGCAAACCCCGCCACCGGTGCTCCGGTGGTTCACGGTTCATACCGGAGTCATGACGGGTATCAACCTGATTGCTTATGAAGCCGCCAACGCTTCACGACTGTTTCACATAAACCGTCTGCGTTGGGAACGCGAACTCGATTTTCTCCGCGTCGAAACGTTCCTTCAGGGCCAGGTTCATTTCCTGAAGCCCGGCCAGGCTCGCGAGGAAGTCCGGATTCTTCCACCAATGGACCACCAGGATGTTGAGCGAGGAACTCTCGAATTTGTTGAAGCTCATCACGAGATCTCCGGTCATGGGATGGCCGCCGTAAATTTCCTTGATGATGCGCAGGGCCAGCCGGACTTTCTCCACCGACGTGTCGTAGGTCAGGCCGATGTTCATCACGGTCTTGATGTTCGGGCGGGCGGCGATGTTGGTGATGGTGGCGTTGCCCATGGTCTTGTTCGGGATTGTGACCAGATGGCCGTCCAGGTTGCGCACCCGCGTGCTGCGCAGGCCGATGCTTTCCACCGGACCGTCAACATTGTCTATCTGGATGCGATCGCCGATCTTGAAGGGCTTATCCAGGAAGATGGCGATTGCCCCGAACAGGTTGGCCAGCGTGTCCTGCGCCGCCAGGCCCACCGCCAGACCGCCGATGGACAACGACGCTATGGCCGCCGTGATGTTGATCCCCAGATTGTCCAGTGTCACCAGGGCCGCCACGGCGATGATGAACACCTTCAGGCTCTTGCGGACGATGGGGAACAACTGGCGGTTGAAAGTCTGATCCTCGTGGGCGGCAACGCGCTGTCGCCAGTAACCCATCACCAGGTCAATGAACTTCAATACCATGTAGGTGAGCGACACGGCGACGATGATCGTGAACCCTTTGGCCAGGACTTTTTGAGCCATTTCGGGCCACTGAAAAACGTCCAGCCCGATGCGCAGGAAAATCACGAACGCGACGACCTTGACCGGCCCGTTCAACAACTCAAGCAGCAAGTCGTCAAACTTCGTTTCCGTCTTCTCCGCCCATTTCTTCAACCAGACGCGCGTGAGATAATCGAGAAACTTGGAAATATAGAACGCCAGGAAGATGTAAACGAGGGAGAAAAGATACTTCCACAATTCGTTCCCCCAAAGGGTCCATTTCAAAAACGGAAAATCCACCGCCAGGTTTTCAACCCAGTGCGGCGTTACCATAGGGTTGTGCCTGGATTGGTCCGTCACGACGCCCGTCACTTCGTTGGTGCTGGCGGCGGCCGTGATCACGGCCGCCTGTTCGGTTTTCGTCGTTACCGCATTCGTGTCCTGCGCCGCGGCCCGCCAGACTGACCAGAGCAAAACTCCGCAGAGCAGAATCAGGAAACTCCGCCACATCCATTCAAACTTTCGTTGCATGATGATGGGAATGTGAACTAAAGCGACCCCCCGTGACAAGTCTCAGGCTGCTCAGGCTGCTATTCCGAACGCCGCCTGTTCACCTGCCAACCGTTGATTGTTCCATACGGACAGCAGTTTTGCCGGCCTTACGGGTATTGCATTATCGTCAGGCTCTGCAGCGCGGTGTAAGCCTCTCTTCCCCGAAGGATGAGCTGATGCGAACCTTGGCCAAGGTTGAAGACCTTGGGAACGAACTCACTGTTGTTGTAGGTGCCATTTCCCCGCCAGCTTACGGTCCTTGGTTCAAAGCCCGAGGTCGGCGGGATATCCCAAATCATGTATGGGTCCTGCGGCTCGGCATCAAGGTTCAGGAAGAACGAGTTTGCTCCCTCGTTGGGTGCATTCACTATCGCTTGGATCACATAAGCTCCCGTTGACGCAATGTTGAAGGTGTAGGCAGCCCGACCGCTGTTTGTCAGGCTACATGTCCGCGTATAAATAACACTACATACGTGGCTAACAAAACGGTGTCAAAAGCCCTTGGATTTTTTCGGGATGTTTTTGGACATCGGCGAAC
>JALOTT010000436.1 GCA_025457745.1 Verrucomicrobiota bacterium | reverse complement strand
GACGTTCTTCGCGGCGACGAATGACGTGGAGTTTTTCGCCACGCGACGGCTGTTGATCGAGAAAGTGCAACGGGTAAGCGAACCATGACCAACATGAATGACTTCACCAATATCGCGAGTCACGCGGCGGCGCAAAGCGACCGCTGGTTGTTCGTCGCCACGCTGCTCGTGTTCGGCGTGTTCGCGGTGGGCGTGATGCGCTACTTCATGCGGCAACACGAGCGTTTGATTGATGATCACAAGCAGGCGCGGGACACCTATCAGAACAGCCTGCAAGGAATTGTGGCGGACCAAAGCGCGGCGAACGCCAAGCTCATGGTCTGCCTGGACAACAACACGGCGGTTTTAGAGGAGTGCCGCGATGAACTGCGGTTTTCCCGAAATGAAAGGAGTCGAACATGAAGAAAATGATTGTGGTATTTGGAATGGCGGCGGCGTTGTTCACAGTGGGCGGCTGCGCGACGTTGGACAAGGCATACAACGCGGAAGTGACTTGGACCAACGCCCCGGTGGTGAAGGTCGTCACGAACACGGTGGTCGTTACGAACGTTGTGCCGCAAATCGTCGAGCGGCAAAGCGTGGTGCTGGTGACGAACCAGACGACCGGCGCGGTGTCCGGCTACGTGGCGCGCGAGCCCGTGGCGACGAACTTCGTGACGCTGCTGGTGACGAACACGATCCCCATGTTTGAAACCAACGTGGTGCAAGTGCCGGTCACGAATCTCGTGGCGAAACCGGCGGCGCTGGCGACGATTGATGCGACGGGCGGCCTCGTGAACACGTTCCTGCCGGGCATTGGGAGCATGTTGGCGCTATTGCTGGGCGGCCTGTATCACGGCTACCGCCAGTTGCGGAATCGGCGTGTGAATGAAGCGCTGGTGCAAGGCGTGGAAACGGCGCGGGAAATCCTGACCACGACGCCACAGGGGGAGGCGGCGGACGCGGCGTTCGTGAAGTGGCTGATGGAACATCAGAAGGAGGCCGGCGTGTTCGTGTCCGTCTCGAAACTGGTGGACGCCTTCACTGACAACCCGGCGGCGAAAATGACGGCGCAGGAAATCGCGGAGCGGGTGAAAAAGGCAGGAGCAGTAAGAACAACGGCTTGATTGTTTCATACACGAACCGTGAATCCGAATCCGCTTATGAATCAACCTGCGCGTGGGAATGGCCATTTCTGGCCCGCTTGTGTGGGCGTGGAAGAGGCAGGCCGTATCTTGGGCTGGCCACTGTACTTCTTTCCGGTGCTGATTCGGGCCGCTCACCTCAAGCCGTTGGGCAAGCCGATGCACAATGCGCGAAAGTGGTTCGCGACCTGTGAACTGGAACGCCTCAGCCACGATGCGGTCTGGCTGGACAAGGCGATTCGCATCGTGGAACGCCACGTGCAGGAATCAAATCGAAAGCAGCGGAGCAAGGCGCCCGATTTGTGCCTCGCTCCGCTGCAACGCGATGGGGTGCTGGCCGCCTCAAACTGAGATGGCGGCGGGTTGGGCGGCCCGCTTTTCGTAGTCTTCCAACGAGGGAAGTTTCACCTGGGCGCGTTTCGCGTAGGCGCGATGGACCGCTTTGGAGTTGTGGCCCAAGGCTTCCTGCGCGAAGCGTTCGGGATAGCCGGCGATCTTGGCGCGCTCGGCCCAAGCGTAGCGATAGGAGTGAAGCGAAATGCCCGTCACGTTGAGTCGGCGGCAAGCCCGTTGAAACAAACTCGCCCGATGCTTTTCATCCATCGCCGCCAGGCGCGGGAACAACGGCCCGCTGCCGGGCAAATCCTTCAGAACTTCTGCGAGCTCAGGTCCGACGTGAATGATCTGCGCGGACCCGGTTTTGGCCCGGAAGAAACTTACCACACTGTTCGCCCAATCAACATCCTGGGCCTTGAGGTGGGCGACATCACTTTGCGATCCCCCCAGATGCCAGCAGCACCAAAGGAACGCCCGCATTTCGACATTTGTTTCCCAAGCGAGGATTTGCTCGTGTTCCGCTTTCGTGATGGCCCGCTTTTCTTTGTAATGGATCGAGGGCCATTGCCGCTTGGGCATCACCGGCCAGGCCAGCCAGCCCATGTCCACGGCGAAGTTATGAATTCGCCGGAGATAATTGTTGGTCGAGACTCCCCCGCTCTGAAGCACGCGGAGAAAATGCTCGGACCGGGTTTCGATCAAGGCCCGGTCGCGCAGGGAATCAAAAGCCCCGTCCAACACTGCCCGCTCCGAACGCAGCCGATTGCTGCCGGTTTTGGTCGTGACGAACTCCTGCATCACCTCGCGCCACGTGCGCTGCACGAAGTTGGCGTCCGCCGCCGCCAAGTACGCTTTGGCGATTTGCAGATTGAGGGCGGGCTGCTGGTGCGCTTCGTTCTTCGCATTGAGGAGCCGTCGCGCTTCCGCCGTCTCCTTGGTTTTGAGGCTCTCGTAGAGCCGGGTGTGGGTGTCGAAGGCGTAGTAAACGCTCTTCCGTCGCAGAAACAGTCGATAACGCTCTTTCATATTTACGTTATCGAGCCTACCTGGAAACCAACTCCGGCAGTCAGCACATCATATGATTATCATGCTACAATGTTTCAAACATCATAACACGATCACCAAAAGTGTTAGCCAAACTGTTAGCCATTGGCCTCCCCTGCAACCTTAACTCCTTGCCGCACTCACGGTTCAGAGTGGTGGCTGGGGGCGGAATTGAACCGCCGACACAAGGATTTTCAGTCCTCTGCTCTACCAACTGAGCTACCCAGCCCACCGGTCAGGGGGGAACATTCAACTGTGCTGCTTCGCCGTTGGCAAGACAGATTTCGCGCTTTCATTTCGCGCTTTCAGGCTCTGGGATGCGCCGAGTCGTAAGCTTTCTTGAGCCGCTCGGTGGTCACGTGCGTGTAAACCTGCGTTGTGACCAGGTGCGCGTGGCCGAGCAATTCCTGCACGCTGCGCAAATCCGCTCCGGCGTCCAGCAGGTGCGTGGCGTAACTGTGCCGCAGCTTGTGCGGCGTGAGCTGCGGGTCCAGGCCGGCAATGGCCAGATATTTCTTGAGTTGCCGGGTGAACCTACATGCATTGAACGGCGTTGGCTGCGGCTTCTGTGCGAGAAACACCGGCGTATGACCGGCAGGCCTTTGTGGCAGCATCCGCCAATACGTTTCAATCGCCTGCAAAGCGGGTTCGCCAATCGGCACCAGGCGCTCCTTGCGTCCCTTGCCGCGCACGCGTACGACCTGGCTCTTCCAATCAATGTCGCCCGCTTCCAGGTTGTGCAGTTCGCTGATCCGCAGGCCGCACGAATAAATCGTCTCCAAAATCGCCACGTCCCGGTGGCAGGCGACGACCGAGATCGGTCGCCCGGCAGATTTCTTGCCGGCGGAAGGCAGGCCCTTGAGCGGCGCATCTAGCAACGCCACCATTTGTTGGACGGTCAGATAGCGCGGCAGCCGTTTGCCGACCTTGGGGAGCGCCAGATTTTTGATCGGGGTGGCCGCCACGACGCCGTGACGCACGAGAAATGTGTAAAACGAGCGGAGCGCGGAGAACCG
>JALOTT010000435.1 GCA_025457745.1 Verrucomicrobiota bacterium | reverse complement strand
CCTTCATCTCTTTCTGCAGCCACTCCGGTTTGTCCTGAATCGCCTCGCCGTTGTCCCACTCGTCGCCGTATTTGCCGAGCGCGACGCCACAACTGGGTGAATAACGGGTGCGGTGGTGCTCGATGATCCAGCCCTTGCACCAGTAGGCGGAAATGATGCCGATCTGCGCGGCCGTCGGCGGTGCCCACGGCGCAGCGGCGGCGCGCAATTCAAAGCCGCGCACGGTCAGGTAATTGATGCCGGTCTGCGCCGGCGTGAACACGGTCTGCCGGACGTTGATCTCGACGTTGGCCTGGTTTGGATTCAATCCCGGGAACTGCGCCCAGATGGTGGTGTTCGCCGCGTCCACCGATGCGAACCACAGCGCGTTGCTGCCGGAGGCTTTCAGGATCTCATCCTGCCTGGTGGTTTCGGTGAGCCAGTCGCCGTTGAGATAAACCGCTCCGGTGTGGTAGCCGCCGGGGTTCTTGCACCAGTCGCCGAGCAGGACATCGCTGTAGGGATTGAACGCGCCGAAAAACGTATTCGGGATGACCACGCGCCACGTGTCGTTCGTCACGCGCACCCAGCCCTTAACCGGCTCTGCGCCGGTGATGACGACCTTTTCGCCCGGCGCGGCTTGATACACGATGCGCTTGCGGTCGGACGTGCCACCGCGCGGCGGGTTGATGCGTTCGCGATACACGCCGGCGTGAACCGTGATGACATCGCTCGGCTGCGCCAAGTCCGCCGCGCGCTGGATGCTGCGGAAGGGCGCGCGCTTCGTCCCGGGGTTAGTGTCCACGCCGTTCGTGGCGATGTGGAATTCGGTGGCTTGCGCGGCGACGGCGAAGGCGAGGAGGGAGAAAATTACGCGAGTCAATGTCAGCGCATTGAGCTCACGAACCGCCAAGCGACCGGAGCGCCAGCGTCCTCGCTTGCTTTTGACTAGTGCACACGCAAAGCCGGCGAGGACGCCGGCGCTCCGGTTTATGGATAGGATTACTGTTGGTCTCATAGTTCTGCTCCTTTAGATCGCACGATAGAATTATTTTGCGCTGTCCTTGATGGCCCGGAACATCGCGAGGACGTTTTCAATCGGCGAGTTGCCCTGGATGTTGTGGACAGCGTTGCAGACGAAGCCGCCGTCCTTGTTGAAAATATCAATCCGCTCGCGCACCTCGCGATACACCGCTTCGGGCGTGTCATACATCGTGTGCTGCGTGTTCACGCAACCGCCCCAGAACGTGATGTCCTCGCCGAAATTTTTCTTCAACTCCACCGCGTCCATGCCAACGGCGGAGCATTGCACGGGATTCAGGATGTCAAAGCCGGCCTCCATGAAGTCCGGGATGAGCGGCGCGACCGCGCCGCAGGAGTGGATGAAAACTTTCCAGTTCGATTTCGCGTGGATGAGGTCGTTCAGCCGCTTGTGATACGGCTTGAACAGGCTGCGATAGGATTCCTTGGAGATGAACAGGCTGTTCTGCGTGCCGAAATCCGTGCCGGTGGTCACGACGGCCTGCACGCGGTCGCCGAACATGCCGATGAGCGTCTCCAGATTCTTGAGCGCATACTCGCATTGCTTCTCGAAGATGGCATGGACGTAGTCCGGCTCGGCGGCGGTGGCCATATACCATTGGCTGATGTCGCGGATGCCTTTCGGGTGCTTAAGAAACGGCGCGGGCACGAGCGCGATGTCGCCAAACGCCGTGCCGGGCGCAAGCAAAATAACGCCCGTGTCCTTGGCGTTCGCGTCCAGCCATGCGACTTGCTGGCGATAATGCGCGAGGTCGGCTTCGTTGAGCAGGCCGAACTCCTCGAGGTTGTCCGCCGGGTTCAAGTTGCCATCATCAATTGACTCTTGCCGGATGATCGTGTCGAAGAAGTAACCGCCCTTGGGCATGTGGCCGGAGGGCGGCGCGGTCATATCGCCTTCGGGATACGTGTGCCAGCCGCCATCGGGCGCGGGCGTGACGTGGAAATTCGCCGGCACTTGAACTGGCGTGCCATCGAACAATGTGAACGGTTTCCAGCCGCCGACCTCGTAGCCAAAAATATTTTTGCGCGGCCAGACGCCAACCACGTCCACGCCCAGTGCCGCGCGGAGTTCCTCGTCCACCTGCGCGAGCATCTGATAAGGCTCATGAACGCGCGTGGGCGAAGCGTTCGGCCCGAGCAGCCGCTGCTTGAGTTTGTGAACGATGCTGGCGTGGATGCCGGTAATCCAAGTGCCACCGAAATCCACACAAACGCGGTCGGGCTGGCGGTGATTGAGCGTGGTTTGGAGACGTTCGCGGGAGGTCATGGTTTTCATAATTCGAAAATTACTTTGTGGTCACTGTCTCGGCGCGCAGGACGTTCGTGTCCGTGGATTGGCCTAATTGCTGTCCCGGCTCGACGATCTGGAAGCGGGCATTGTCCCACTTACCCCAGAGCAGATCGCGCAGCAGGGCCACATCGCCGTGGATGCGCTCAAACTTCCAGCCCAGCCATTCGGCGCAACGCCTGGCGTAATCAGCCTCGCTCTCGGCGTCGTCAGTGCCGAGATCAATGTAGGTGGCGGTGTTGTGTTGCGCCCATTGCTCGCGTTCGGTCTCCATCAGAAACTCCACGTCGTCAGCCTCAAACTTTTTGGCTAGTTCGGTTTTCAGCACCTCCAGTTTGTCCGGACCGGGCACGCGGCGGGCGCGATTCCAGCCGGGCGTGTAGTAGAAACAAGTCGGGCAGCGGCGTTGATGTTCGGCGTAAGCTTCCTTGCTGCCCATGAAAACCGTTATGCAATCATGCGCCCGAGGGATGATAAGCTTGTGCCGCAGCGATCGCAGTCCCGCCGTGCTGCGACCACAAAGACCGTAGGCAAGGATGACAGCCTGGATGTCGTTGCGCGAGTCCACTTCATCAAGCTGTTGCTGCAACGTGGCGCGCAGCACATCCGGGCGGTCGTGCAAACCGATTTCGAAGAAGCGTGTCTCGACGATGTGTTTCGCGCCCTGCGTGAGCAACGCAATCTCCCGCTCGAAGACCGAGCAGGCGAGAATCGCTACTTTCGGCGCGGGCTGAGTTTTCATGGTTCAGGAATACACCTCACCTACCAGGCTGCCAATCACGTGCGACCTCGGCTAGCCTCCGTCAGACATTCTCTGGCTATTTTTTGGTAAAGTAATGCTTGCTGGTAGCGATCGGTTTCCTCAACCAGTTTTCCCCGGGCATCGGCGAACATGCGAGCGTAGTAGTATGTGCCGGACAACAGTTCGGGCGCGAAGATCAGGACATCGCCCTCTTTGGCGTGATCAAGGAAGCCGCGCATGGCGCGCGTCCACATCATGCGAAAGTCCGTGAAGTAATCGGTGACGCCGTTCGCGGCGACCGGGCGCGTGGCCGCATCGTCCACCGGCATCTGCATGTGGCCGGGGCTGGCGATGCGACCATGCAGGAAACCGACACGGTCAAAGATGGGCGACATGAAATTCATTTTCATCTCCAGCCCGCCGTAAACCATTTCCTGTCCGCAATAAAAGTGGCTGAAGTCGCCATTGAAGAG
>JALOTT010000434.1 GCA_025457745.1 Verrucomicrobiota bacterium | reverse complement strand
TCATCCCGGAGCGGCGCGCACGGAGTGACGCGCCCTACCTTTCCGCCGGATTTCTGCTTCGCCCTGCGCGGAGATTAACGGCCCGTCCTGCCAAAAGCAGTCGCGTAAAGCAGCCTGCCACCGCGTCAGCACATTTCGCCCTATGCCCGACTCCACGACATCGCCAGCCTACTTCGCCATCACATTTTCGAGGGTTCTAATCCGTTTCGGGCCGCGCTTCTTGCTTGCCTGATGAGCGAAACCGCTTGTTGAACTTTCGCTTGATGGCTTTCCGCATTCCGGCCCGCCAATGCAGCAGACGATGAAAGGGCGTGAGCGCGTCCATTTCGTCACCCGATTTGAGCTTGGCCTTCATTGTTTGGGCAGTTGCTCTTGGTTGTCGCCGCAGTAAATGACGCGCGTGTCCACGAGGGCGGAGGGTTTCAGTTTGGTGGTAGGGCGCGTCACTCATCCCGGAGCGGCGCGCACGGAGTGACGCGCCCTACCTTTCCGCCGGATTTCTGCTTCGCCCTGCGCGGAGATTAACGGCCCGTCCTGCCAAAAGCAATTGCCCGAAACCAACCTGCCACCGCCAAGAGCATCCGCGCACTGTCCCGGAGCGCTGGCGGTCCCTCGCCCGCAGCACGCCCGCATGCCAGAAGACGCCCGGATTTGCCCACGATCGCTTGGCTATCCACGCGCTGCGACCGGGGACCGGTCGCGCTCCGGCGGGGGCAGTGCGCGGCACGCGCCCGCCATCAAGTCAGCACATTTCGCCCTATGCCCGACTCCACGACATCGCCAGCCTACTTCGCCATCACATTTTCGAGGGCTTCCTCGCGCATTTGCGGCGCGTCTTCTTCCTTGTCCACCGGCGCGAGCACCGGAGTTTCCAGTGACGTGGGCGAGTGGTCGGTCACGGTGTCATCGGCTTTGTGGAACTTGACGCTGACGATCTTGCTGATGCCGTGTTCTTCCATGGTCACCCCGTAAAGCACGGAGGCCATGCCGATGGTGCGTTTGTTGTGCGTGATGATGATGAACTGGGAATGCTCGAGGAAACGTTGCAGCACGCGGATGAAACGGTTGATGTTCGATTCGTCCAGCGGGGCGTCCAATTCGTCCAGCACGCAGAAGGGGCTGGGTTTGACCTGGTAAATCGAGAAGAGCAGCGCCACGGCGGTCATGGTCTGTTCGCCGCCGGACAGGAGTGAAATGGTCTGGAGTTGCTTGCCCGGCGGGCGCGCGACGATGTCAATGCCGCTCTCCAGCACGTCGTTTTCGTCCGTGAGGATCAGGTCGGCTTTGCCGCCGCCGAAGACTTCCACGAACATGGTGCGGAAGTTGTCGCGGATTTTGAGGAACGTCTCCGTGAACATCTGCCGGGTCTGGACGTTGATGCGGCTGATGACTTCCAGAAGTTGCGCCTTGGCGGAGACGAGGTCGTCGTGCTGCTTGGTCAGGAACTGGTAACGCTGCACGGTTACCTCGGATACCTCGATGGCCACAAGGTTGACCGGGCCAATTTCGTCGAGGCGCCGTTGCAGGGCTTCGACCTGCTGCGCGACGGCGGTCCAATCGGTGGCCGCGCCCGCCGCCGCCATTTCCTCCGGCGTCATGACGTGGACCTTGGCCGCGCCCTCGTCGGCAAAGGTGATGGTGATGCACTCGCCGCGGACGTCGTCGAGCTTGACGTGGTATTTCTGCTGGATGCGCTCGCGCAGATTTTCCACGGTCATGTTTTTCTGGGCCAGTTGCACGTCCAGGGAGCCGCGTTCCTCCTGCCATTGGGTGAGGCCGCGGCGCTGTTCGCGAAGGTTTTCCTCGCGCGTGGCGAGGCCGGTTTCCTGCGCCTGTTTCTGCGCCAACAACTCCGCGACCTGCACATTCACCTGCTCGCGTTCGTGGCCGATTTTCCCGATCAATCCGCGGGATTCCTGAATCTCGGCTTCAGCCTGCGCCTGGCGGCTGATGAAGGCGGAAATCTCGCCGCGCCGCTGTTCGATGATTTGCGCCAGTTCGCTGATGCGTTGTTCGAGCGTTTGCTGTTGCTGACGGGACGCGACGCAAAGCTGTTCCCCGGTGGCGAGCGCGACCTTGCACTCGGTCAACGCGGCGGTGGCGGCGTCGCGCTGCTGCCGCAACTCATCGAGCATGGCCGTCAACGCGCTTACCTGCTGCTGTTCGGCCTGCTCGCGGGATTCCAATTCGCCCGCGTTGGCGGCGAGGGCGGCGCGCTTCTCGTTGCCTTCCTTTTCCTGCGCGGCGAGGCTCTGAATTTCGTAAACAACGGTTTCGATTTTCTGCCGGAGAGCGCGTTGTGAGGTTTCCAGCGCGTTGAATTCGCCCTCGCGTGTGGCAATGGCAACTTCCTGTTCGCGCAACTCGGTTTGCGCCTGTTGCAGGCTGGCTTGAATCCCGGTTTGTTCGCTGAGCAACGCGCCGCGACGCCGGCTGGCGTCGGCCACGCAACGTTTGATGTCCTCCACTTCGGTCTGCAGCTCGGAGATTTGGTTCTTGCGACCGAGAATGGACGCGGGCGCTTTCGGATTGCCGTGGCCGTTCAAATAACCGCCGGTGTAAACGCCGTACCGGCTCAACAGATCGCCGTCCAAGGTGACGAAGTCACAACCCGCGTGGCCGTTCTGGATTTGCGCCGTGGCGTTCGCGAGGTCGGACGTAAGGAACGTGCGGCCCAGCAGCGATGTCACCAGCTTCTCCACGGACGGCTCACTGTGAACTACGTTCAACGCCGGAACGACGTCGCCCTTGGCCAGACGTTCCCGCACCCCCCGACCGTCGCGGCGCGGCATGATGTCGGTCGCAAACCCCAGTTGGTGTTCGTCCTTATGTTCGATGGAAAGGGCCGCCACGCTCGCGCGACCGGCCTTGCTCTCGGCGAGTTCAGCCAGGATTGATTGCGCGGCCTCGGGCTGCTCGGTGAGCACGAGTTGGAGGTGATGACCCAGCGCGTTTTCAATCGCCACGACAAACTCCTCCGGCACGCGGATGCGGTCGGCGAGTGACCCCATCACCCCGCGCGAACGCCGCAACGCCGCCACCGCGCCGGCGTCGAAACCTTCGCGGGAACCTTCCAACTGTTCGAGGATCGTCAGGCGCGAGCGTTTCTCCGCCTGCGACTGCAAAAACTGGTCCTGTTCGGTGGATGAATTCTGCAACTCAATCTGCAATTCCTGCAAGCGCCCTTGCCGTTGCTCGACGGAGCCGCGCTTGGTCTCGACACTGAGTTTTTCGCTCTCCACGTTGGCCGCGAACTCATGCAGCCGCGTTTCGAGCCGGCGGCGCTCCTCTTCAAGCTGCATTTTCTCGGCGGAAAGTTTTTCCAGCCGGACGACGTTCCCCTGCTTCTGCAAGTCGAGCGCGTTGATTTCGTTGCGGACGCGGGTCAAATCCTGGGCGGCGGCAAAGGCGTCGGCCTGCGCCTGGCGCAACGATTCCTGACCCTCGCGGATTTCGGCTTCCACCGCGTGCAGCGCGGCCTGCTTGGTCTGCAACGCCTGCTTGTGCTTCGCCAAAGTGGTTTCGGACGCCGAAAGGCGCTCCTTGAGGCCCGCCAACTCCTGGTCGGCAATGCGGCGTCGCTCTTCGGCTTCGGTGATGTCGGCGGTGGCCTTGGTGTTTTGCGCGGCGAATTCGCGGAGCCGTTCCTCGTTGAACTGAATCCGGCTTTCGTGCCGGTCGCTCTCGCTTTTCAACTCCAGACCGCGTTGCTGCATCCCGGCAATCTGATGTTCCAGTTCGGAGAGCCGCGCGCGGAGTTGGGTAATCTCCTCCTCGCCGCGCAGCACGTTGGCGGAACTGGCCTCGATTTCAGTCCGCAGCTTTTCGGCGGCGGCAAGCTTTTCGTTGATCTCGGCTTGCAACACGTCGAACTGATGCCGCGCCAGTTGCGTGTCAAGGTGTTGAAGCTCCTGGGAAATTTGTTTGTAGCGGCGCGCCTTGCCGGCCTGACGCTGGAGCGAGCCGATCTG
>JALOTT010000433.1 GCA_025457745.1 Verrucomicrobiota bacterium | reverse complement strand
GCCGACGACTTTGCGGTAGTCCCAAAGGACGCGCTCGGTGAAATCCACGCTCTGCACCACGCGCCCGGTGATGACGGGCAGAAACTTCCGGAGGTCGTAACCCATCGCGTTGGTGAAGGAGCGTGCGAAGTCCTTGTTCCAGTTCTGATGACCGACCTCGTAGCTGTCGAGGCTGATGCCGCAAAACGTGTCGTCAATGCGACTCCCCGCCGTCTGCACCACCCGGTTGAGAAAATTCTCCCAGTAGAAGTCCATCGCCTCGGCGGACATTTTATCTATCTCCAGTCCACGTCCGCCATGCGAGGCCGGGTGATTGTTCCGGCCGGTTGGTTGGAATCCGATCCGCAGAATCGTCCAGTTCCCGGCGGGAGCGTCCCATTCCAGTTCGCCGTCGGCGTTCATGAACTGCGAGATGTCCATGAGCTGATCCAACGCGATGACTTGGTCGGCGGGAGCGTTGCGTTCATCGGGCGTGAAGCGGGCCGTCATCTTCCCGAACGCTGCCTTGTTCCGCCAGTCCTTGAGTTGCCACGGCTTTTGTCCGGCGGGAATCGCCGGCACGGCGAAGACTGCGATGTCGCGGAAATAGCCCTCTACAGTTTCGCGCGGCATGTAGTAACGCCGATTGATGACGGGGTCTTTCTTCATGTCGCGCTCGATGCCCAGCGCGGCGCGCGGAATCGCGAGCTTCATTTTGACCCGCCCCGGGCCTTTCACGTCGGCTTCGGTCCAAGCCACTTCCTGCATCGCCTTGTCGGGCGTGACGAAAGCCGCGCCGGTCGAAGACCAGCCCGCGCCGTTGAACATCCCCATCTCGAGGCCGAGCCGTTCGGCTTCGTTCATGGTGTGCGCCAGCAACGCCCACCATTCTTCGCTGGCATACTTGACCGGCCCGGGCGGAGTTCCTTCCTGCGTATTCCAGAGCGTGAAGCCGCCCAGCCCCATGCGCTTCATATCCTCCAAGTCGCGCGTGATCGCTTCCTTCGTCACGTGCCCGTTCATCCAATGCCACCAAGTGTGCGGCTTGTAGGAATCCGGTGGGGTGGCAAACTGCGCGGCCAATTCATCGGCTCTGCCGCCCAGCAAACTCAGCGCGAGGCAGGCAACCGTCAGCAAGGCACAGGTCATTGTTTGCAATCGATTGCTCATGGTTGTTTTCGCTAGAATTATCTCAAGGTTGCAGTTTGAGGCTTTGATTAGCCTTCAAATCGCAGCGGATCAGATTGCCTTCGCGCGTGATTTCGCGATTGGCGTGAAACGCGACGTCACCGAACGGATTCACGAGCTGTAGACTTTGATCCACGCTCGCCGTGATGGAGACGGTCACGGTCTTGCCCGCCACTCGGCGGGCGGAAACGGTGAAGCCGCCCTCGGCGCGCAGACTTTCAAAAGCGGTATCTTTCCATTGTGCGGGAACTGCCGGGAAAATCCGCAGTTTGCCGCCCCAGCTTTGCAGCAGCATTTCATGCACGGCCTGACCGGCGGCGAAATTGCCTTCGAGCGTGATGACGGGATTCTTCAGGTAGTTGCAGTGAAAGCCATTGCGGCGCGTGATGGGCAGATATTCTTTCAGCGACGCCAGTGCCTGCTCCGGCCGCCCGGCCCGGGCCATCATGCAGGCCCGCCAGGCGTGCGAGTAACCGCAGTAGTTCCCAAAACCCAAGTCCTCCATTTGGGCGAGCGAGGCGTCAATGATCATGCGGTCGCGTTCCGTGCCATCCAGGTTCAGGATGCCCAGTGGATGAATCGCCAGCAGATGGGAAAAATGACGATGCGCCTTGGTCAGGGATTCGTCGGGCGAAAGCCGCAACGCGCCTGCATCACCCTCCACGGCGAGATCGTCGAGATTCGAGAGCGCGGTTCTCCATTTCACGGCATCTTCGGCACGGCCGAGCGCGCGGGCCATCTCCGCATTGGCGGCGAACAACCAGCGGAGCAGTGCGAGATCGCTATTGGTGTTCGGTGTGAACCAGGCCGCCTGTGAGTTGTTGTGCATTTCCGGCGAGGTTGACAACGGCAGCTTGAGCTTGCCCGTTTTCGGGTCGGGCTGCATCAAGCCCAGCAGCGCCTCGCCAATGCCGGCGCAATACGGATACGCCCGCTCCGCGAGGAACACCTGGTCCAGGGTGTAGCGCCAATGTTGATAGAAAGCATGCGAAACCCATGCGCCCATCGTTGGCGAGAGCGTGTATTGGAACCAACTGCCCATCGGCTTGCCGTCCAGTGCCATCACACCCGGCACGACGTGGCCCGCGGGAACGCCGAAAAATCCGCGCGCGAATTCCTCGTGCACCGGCTTGAGCGACCACATGAAATCAATGAAGCTCATTCCCTGATCGAAGCGACCGGAGTTGAGATAGGCCCAGTAGGTCAACTCGGTGTTCAGGTCGTGATGATAATCGCCGCGCCACGCCGGCAGCTTGCCATTGTCGGTGGTCCATACGCCTTGCAGCGGGATCGGCGGCGAACCAACACGGCTGGCCGCACCGTAGTAGTATTGCACCAGATTGTAATGCAACTGGATCGCCGGGTCGGGAATCTGCACGCTCGACTTGGCCCAGAATTCCGCCCACCAAGCCTCGTGCTCCTGTTGTAGCGGTTTGTAGCCTTTGGTGATGGCCGCAGCCGTCCGTTTGCGAGCCAGCGCGAGCGGATCTTTGTCGTCCCGGCTGGTGATGATACTGACGGCTAGGATTGTTGCATCTTTCAACTGCTTCGCTTGCACATGAATCGCAAAACTGAAAGCGCCGCCGACCTGCTGCACCAGCGAGCAACTTTCCGCCGTGTTTTCGACCTTGGCGTCATCAAGCCCCAACTCCTTCTTGAAGCACGGATTGCCGACGAGTCTGAAGACTCGACGGACGCCGGGAATTTTTAGCATCGCGACCGGGTCGGTGTCGCTGAAGAAGCAGTCAATCGCGGCTTCGCCCTTGAGTTGCGCCATGCCGAGCGCGCGTTGCAAATCGAGCGCGAAACCGTCCACGCTGACACCTTCGGGCAGCTCGATGACGAGCCGTGCTCCGGGAACTTTCGTCGGGAAGACGCTGACTTTCGCATGTTGCTGGTTCAACTCGGCGGTGCGTTTCGCCCGCGCCATTTCCACCACGGTCTGGTAGGAGAAGTCGGCGTTGGTATAGGTCGGATGCGGACGCAGATCCCATAAATCGCCGCGATCCAGCGAAAGAAAAACATTCGTGCCCTTGCCCCAAAGCAATCCGCCGGACAGCCCGTTCCCCAGCGGAATCGCATCCAGACTGCTCTCGATTGCGCCTGGCAAATGGAGGTGCATCCCCGCCGACTGATCCGGTCGCGATTCGGCGGCGTGAACGGCAGCACCAGCAAGAGCGCCAGGAGTCGTGTGAGAGTGTGATGCATGGCAGTTCCTAGCAGCAATTCATTTCCATTCGGTCTGTTCATGGGCTTACGCCGATGGATAGGGGTTTGGATTCGAACGCGTTTCCATCGGCCTTGATGCCGCTGGCCTTAAAAGTGAAGCGGGTTTCCCCGGCGGGGACAGGAACGGAGAATTCATAGGGATAATCCACGTCCTTGATTGTGCCGGTCTGATTGCCAGCCTGCCACTCCAAGGTGATCTCCTTGAGCGAGCCGGATGCAGCCGTTGACCAGACAAAAGCGTCCCAAGGTCCGGGTTCCATTTGAATCGCCGCCGCGCGGATATGGTTGTCCTTTTCGATCTCGACAGTGACGGAGCCGGGTTCGGCGGACGGCTTCGGCGGTGGTGGAACGCGGTGAGCCGGCACGTCAATGGACAAGCCATCCACGGCCAACACCGTCCAGCCGCGCGGCTCAAGCTGCACCGTCGCCGCGTTGTCCGTCAGGGCGATTTCACTTTCTCCTGCGACCAGGTTCCGCGCCTTGGCAAACTCGGTTTTACCGCCGGTGATGTTCGCCGGGTTGAACTTGATCCTGACCGATTCCTTGGCGGAGTTCTCATTCATCAGGATCAGGAAGAAGCTTTTGCCGTTGTGGGCGGTCAGGTAGTTGATCTGTGGGTTGTCGAGACTGACCAGTCCGCGGCGCAGCCACGGCCAGACGTTCTTCTCGCCGAGCGCTTCGCCCGGCGCGTGGCCATAGACGAGATTGTCGAAATAGGCGTAGCCGAATTGGCGCAAGCCCGGGAACTTGATGGTGCCGCCCGAGCGCAGCCCCGTCTCGCTAACCAGATAGTCCAGGGTCCATGACAGGTGGACGATGATGTGGTGATAGTAAACGAAACTGACGTCCGGCCCCACGTAGGGATAGCGCGGGTTCTGCATCAGGTCGGTGAACGTGGTGTAATAGTATCCGGGGTAGTTGTTCCAGCGGCCCACCACCGCATTGCGGGCATAGGTTTCGAACTGCTGGTCGCCGGTGTAAGTGGCGAGGCGCAGGAAGCTGGAGGTCCAGGGAGCTTGCATGATCATGCGCCCGCCATTGGTCTGATAAGTGTAGGTGGTGGGCTGCTCGAATCCGAGTCCGACATTTGAAACCAACCAACCGGGAGCTTTTCTCTTCGGGGTATCGCCGGCCTGGCGCGGCCAGCCGAGGCGAAACTCTTTTTCGCCCTTGTGGAGCAGCAGATGCAGCTTGTCTCCGTGACAATAGTTGTCCGGATGGATGAGGACATCCCCGGCGGCTGGCGTGGGCTGCGTCCACATCCCGGCCATGACCATGCGGGCCCCGAACGTCGCGGCCTCCAGGAAGCGCTTTTCCCTGGTCACTTCATACAAGCGAAGCAACCCCTCCCAAGCCGGAACATAGGGCATCAGAAAAAATGGAGTGACGCCGAGCTCCCTGGTGGGACGGGTCGTGATCTGCTTGGCGATGTAGTCGTCCGCCTCGCGGATGGCGCGTTCCAATGATGTCTTGTCACCGGTGAAAAGGTAACGTCCCAGCCACTCGTCGAAAGATTGGTTGTGGCTTTCGAAATTCTGCTGGGTGCCGCTGGCACGAATGCCACCGGCGGGAAACGCAATGTCTTTCAGCGCCGGCGTGCGGCGGTTCATCATTTCCCACATCCCGGCGTAAACGGTAGCGCCGAAGATGTTCACCGGGCCGTTCATCGATCCTTTGGCATAACCGCCCGTATCTTCGGGAATGGGAGAAAAATGCGGGCCGTCCCGGGAAAGAATAAACTCAATGGTAGGCAGCGAGCGGCGGCGGTAAATTTCAAGGTCGCCGGTCAGTCGGTAGAGCGACAA
>JALOTT010000432.1 GCA_025457745.1 Verrucomicrobiota bacterium | reverse complement strand
GTTGCGGCTTCGCCGCGCGATGGTAAGCCTTTGTTTTGTCCGTTACGCCTGTCAACCTATCAACTGCGAAAAGTGAAGCTGTAAGCAAGACGCGATTCATGACCTCTAACGACACCATAAAGAGCTGGACCGCGCGATTCCGTCCCACCAGATGAGCCAGCCACCTGCCATCGCCGCCCAACCCAAGGGTAAAGCTTGGCACAGCCAGTCGGCTGAAGAGGTGCTGGCCCAGCTCGGCTCCACAGCGGACGGATTGTCGGCACAGGAAGCAGCAAAACGCTTCGCGGCTGACGGCCCGAACGAGCTGAAGGAAGGCAAGCGCATCAGCCCGTGGCAGATCTTCCTCGGCCAGTTCAAAAGCCTCATCATCTGGATTCTCATCGGGGCCGGCGTCATCTCCGGCGTGCTGGGCGAAGTGGTGGACGCCAGCGCCATCCTCGCCATCGTCGTCCTCAACGCCGTCATCGGCTTCTACCAGGAGTTCAACGCGGAGAAATCCATCGCGGCCCTTAAGAAGCTGACCGCGCCGCAAGCAAAGGTGCGACGTGATGGGAAAGTCATTTCCATTCCTGCCTCGGGAATTGTCACCGGTGACATTCTCGCGCTGGAAGCCGGCGATCTGGTCGCGGCGGATGCCCGACTCTTAAGCGCGGCCTCACTCAAGTGCATCGAGGCCACTCTGACCGGCGAGTCGGAGGCGGAGAACAAGCGGCCCGCGACTTTGGAGCGGGACGACGTCCCGCTCGGCGACCGCGAGAACATGGTGTTCATGGGCACGAGCGTCGCGGCGGGCACAGGCCAGGCCGTTGTTGTGGCCACGGCGATGAATACCGAGTTGGGTCGCATCGCGGGACTCATTCAGGAGGCGGGCGCGGAGGAACGCACGCCGCTAGAGAAAAAACTGGAGTCCTTTGGGCGGGTGCTGGTCTGGGCGGCGCTGGGCATTGTCGCGCTGTTGTTCGTGCTGGGTTTGCTGCGCGGCACAAAACCTTTTGAGTTGTTCATGACGTCGGTGAGTCTTGCGGTGGCCGCCGTGCCGGAAGGGCTGCCTGCGGTTGTGACCGTTTCGCTCGCGCTCGGAGTGTTGCGCATGTCCCGTCGCCGCGCGCTCGTGCGCAAGCTGCCCGCTGTCGAAACGCTCGGCTCCACAACCGTCATCTGCACGGACAAGACCGGCACGTTGACGGTCGGCGAAATGACGGTGCGTGCGCTCTACGTCGCCGGCCAGACTTACGAAGTCACCGGCGAAGGTTACGGGCCGGAAGGCGAAGTGCGTTTCGAGGGCAAAAAAGCGGAAGCGAAGAACGCGCCGCCCTTGCTCGAACTCGCGACCGTTCTCCTCGGCTGTAACAACGCGCATCTCGTCCAGGAAGATGGAAAGTGGAAAACCGTCGGCGATCCCACCGAAGGCGCATTGCTTGCCGCTGGCCTGAAAGCCGGCGGCAACCGCGAGCGCAATGAGAAGGAGTTCCCGAAGCATCACGAGATTCCTTTCGACTCCGACCGCAAACTGAGCGCGGTGATTCGCAAGCTGCCGAACGGAAAGCTCCGCGCCTTCATCAACGGCGCGCCCGACGTGCTGTTGGAGCGCTGCACCAACCTATACACCAGCACCGGCGTCCGCCCCATGACGGACGCGGATCGCCAGCACATCGTGGCGCAAAACACCGCGATGGCTAAGCAAGCCCTGCGGGTGCTCGGCTCGGCTTGGCGTGATCTGGACAACGCTTCGCCGGCCGACCTCACGGCTGAAAAAGTCGAGCACGACCTCGTGTTCGTGGGTCTGTCGGGAATGTATGATCCGCCGCGGCAGGAGGCCAAAGAGGCCGTCGCCAAATGTCGTGCCGCCGGCATTCGCGTGGTGATGATTACCGGTGACCATCCGCACACCGCGACGGCCATCGCGCGGGAGATTGGCATCGCCTCAGTTGAGGACGTGGCCATCGCGGGGGTTGAGTTGGACAAGATGTCCGACGACGAACTCAACAAGCGCGTTTCCAAGATCGCCGTGTATGCCCGCGTCACCGCCGAACACAAACTGCGCATCATCCGCGCCTGGAAAGCGAACGATGCGGTCGTCGCGATGACTGGCGACGGCGTCAACGACGCCCCGGCCATCAAAGGCGCCGACATCGGCATCGCCATGGGTCGCGCGGGAACGGAAGTCACAAAGCAGGCGGCGGACATGATCATCACCGATGACAACTTCGCCACTATCGTCGCGGCCGTTGAAGAGGGGCGGGGTATTTACGCCAACATCCGCAAGACGCTTCAATACCTGCTGGCCGGCAACACCGGTGAACTGCTGCTGATGACGATCTGCGTGATCATCGGTCTGCCGACGCCGCTCTTGCCGATTCACCTGCTCTGGATCAATCTCGTCACCGACGGTCTGCCCGCGCTCTGCCTCGCCACCGACCCGATTGACCCCGACGTGATGAAACGCCACCCCCGTCATCGCTCAGAGCGCATCACGAATCGCAGTTTCCTCCGCACGATGTTCCTCACCGGCTTCCTCACGGCGGGCGTGGCGTTCGTGGTTTACCTCTACATGCTGAAGATGGGAACACCGGAGATCGCCCGCACCTACGCCTTCGCCGTGCTGGTCTTCGCCGAACTATTGCGCTCGTTCGGCGCCCGCAGTGAGACCAAGCCCGTCTGGCGCATCTCACTGTTCACAAACCTCAACCTCGTCATCGTGGTGGCCATTTCTTTCGGCCTCCAGGTGTGGAGTCAACACAACGCGATGTTGGGTCGCTTCCTGAAAACGTCCTCCATGCCGTTCGCCGATTGTTTCCTGCTGCTCGCCCTGGGAGCTATTCCACTGTTGGTTCTGGAATTGGTGAAGGTGGTGCGGAGCAAGACACCCGCGCTGCATCTGGCGCGAAGGCCATAGCCCCAAGGTAGGGTTACACCCCATAGCGCCTGCACGGCTTTTGGGTTCTAGTCTTTTGTCATGAATAGCAGAAGACTCATCCATAATGGAAAGTCAGCCAGCGCAAAACCGTTGCTGGCGGGCCGACTGAACCCATTCAGACGGTGAAAGGAAAATTATGTTAGGAACCATCCTGGTAATTCTGCTCGTTCTTATGTTGCTCGGCGCCCTCCCCACCTGGCCACACAGCCGGAGTTGGGGTTATGGTCCGACCGGCGGATTGGGTGTGATTCTAGCCATTCTGGTCGTCCTGCTTTTGCTGGGCAAGATTTGAGCATGATGGGCGCGAAATCTGACTCTGGGTCATCGGCACGCCTGGCGGATGTTGCGGCTTTATCCGGTCAAGGTTCGCAGGCCGGAAGTTTTTACAACAACCACGAAAAGTATCTGTGAACCGGGGATAAAACTATGATTCATCTGGAGCTAACCAACGAAGAGGAGCAATACCTCAAAGAAGAGGTGCAAAAGCGCCTCACCGACCTCGACCATGAGATTTCCTACACGGATTCCATAAGGGCATCTCCGGTAACTCAGGGAAAAAAATGACAAAAGGATGACGAAATCCGTCGTCTTGGAAAAAAGGTGCTGATAAAATTCGCCGCATGAAA
>JALOTT010000431.1 GCA_025457745.1 Verrucomicrobiota bacterium | reverse complement strand
AACTCGGACGGCTGCCCGACAATGCAGTGGCCAAAGTCCTGCTTGCGGACAAGTCCGGCACGCTTTGGGTGGGCACCGCCGCCCAGGGGCTTTTTTATTGGACCGGCGAGACATTTGAAAACGTGCCGACATCCCAGTCGGAAATAACCTGCTTGTTCGAAGACCGGGAAGCCAATATCTGGGCCGGCACGGAGGGCGGAGGATTGAATCTGATTCGTCCGCGCATGACGGCATTGGTTGGCAAAGAAGGCGGTCTGCCGGCTGAGTCCGTGCTGTCGGTCACCGAAGACGCCGCCGGCAATCTTTGGGCCGCATTTCAAGACGGCACCGTGGGAATGGCAAAGGAAGGACGCTGGCAATTGGTCAACATTGAAACCAACCGACCTGACTTCGCCGCTGCCTGCGTCGCGGCCGATACGAAGGGCGGCGTGTGGGTGGGCACCTTCAGCCGTGGGTTGTGGCGTTATCAAGAGGGAGTCTGGCGGGCGTGGTCGAAGACGGATGGCCTCGCCAGCGAGACGATTCGTTCGCTCTTGGCCGCCGCCAACGGCGATGTCTGGGTGGCGTCCAGCGCCCCCAATTGTCTGCATCGGTTGCGCGCCGGCCAAGTGCAGGCGATGGAGAACAGCACGCCGCTCGGCCCGATCCGGGCGTTGGCGGAGGGCGCGGATGGAACCATCTGGGTTGGCACTTCGGAAGGGCAGATTCATCGGTTGGATGGTTCGACGTTGATTGCGGAACCGGCGATTAGCCAGGCGGGCCTGCTTTCGGTGCGTTGCTTGCTGGCGACCCCCGACGGCACCCTTTGGATTGGTTACGCCGGGGATGGCTTGGGGATTTTCCAGAACGGCCAGTATCAGCGGTTTACCGCTGCGGCGGGACTGGACGATGATTACATTTCCCAAATCCTCGCGGATGACCGGGGCAACCTTTGGCTGAATGGCAATCGCGGCCTTTCGCGGGTCAGCATTGTGGAGTTGAACGCGGTGTTCGCCGGCCGGGCGCGCCGCATCAAGCCGCAGCCTTACGGTAAGAATGACGGACTGCCCGCCCTGCGGCCCGCCCGCGATATCTGCCCCTCGGCCTGCCGCAGCCGCGATGGCCACCTCTGGTTTGCCACGCATAACGGCTTGGTGGCGGTGCGGCCAGACAACAGTCCCGACAACCCGGTTCCGCCGCCGCTGGAATTGGAGCAAGTCACGGTGGAGGATCAAATCGTCGCCATTTATCAGGCCGGCGCGCCGCTACAGACCAGGTCGGCAACCAATGCCGTCAACCTCGGCGGTTTGAACTCGCCGCTGCGACTTCCCCCGGACTATCGCCGGCTGGATATCGATTTTGCCGCGCTTAGTTTCACCTCTCCGGAGAGGGTTCAGTTTCGCTACCGCTTGCAGGGGTTTGACAAAAATTGGGTTGAAGCCGATTCCAGCCATCACGCCATTTATCCCCGGTTGCCCGCCGGTGGCTATCAGTTCCACGTCATCGCGTGCAACAACTCCGGCGTCTGGAACGAAACCGGCCGGCAACTGCGCATCGTCGTGACGCCCTTTTTCTGGGAGACTTGGTGGTTCCGGATCGGCTCCGGATTGATCCTGGCCGCGCTGTTCGTCGGCAGCGCCTATGCGGTCTCCCGCCGGCGCTACCGGCAGAAACTTCTCCGCTTGGAGGCCAAGCGCGCCCTGGAACAGG
Organism: Verrucomicrobiota bacterium; assembly: GCA_025457745.1. Taxonomy (GTDB): domain Bacteria; phylum Verrucomicrobiota; class Verrucomicrobiia; order Limisphaerales; family JADLHS01; genus JALOTT01. The sequence continues at coordinate 1,878 of JALOTT010000431.1, read as the reverse complement.
AACGGACGCGCATCGCCAAGGATATTCACGACGACTTGGGGGCGAGCCTGACGCGCATTTCCTTGTTGAGCCAACCGGCGCACAGTCGAAACAAGGATGCGGAGACGTTGACCGCGTCTTTGGTGAAGATCCACCAGACCTCCCGCGATCTGACTCACGCGATGGGTGAAGTGGTGTGGGCGGTGAACCCCGAGCACGATACCTACGAAAGTCTTTCCAACTACCTCGGCCTCTATGCCCAGAAATTCCTGCAAGCGGCCGGCCTCCGTTGTCGCATCAACATGCCCATGCAAATGCCCCGGCAGCCGGTGTCCGCAGAAATCCGGCACAACCTGTTTCTGGCGTTCAAGGAGGCGCTCAACAATGTGGCCAAGCACGCCGAGGCATCCGAGGTCCGGGTGGAACTGGCCTTGCGCGATTTCGGATTCGAACTCCTCGTCGCCGACAACGGCAAGGGCTTTTCCCGGGATGCCAAGGTTATGCCCTTGACCGGCAATGAACCGTTCCAAACCTTGCCGGGCAACGGGCTGGCCAATATGCGGACCCGCTTGCAGGAAATCGGCGGCGCCTGCGAGGTGCAGAGCGAATCCGGCCGTGGCACCACCATCACTTTCCGGGTGAATTTGAGGGCCAGGCGTGGACACCCCTGAAACTTTCAGCTACGTCCACCACAGTGGCGTCAGGATTTTTGCCGTGTGACGGGAACACGTCACATGGCAATGCCGGGGACATCGGTTATGGTTAAAAAAGAAAATCGGCCAATGACAATCACCGTTTGCATCGTTGAGGATGACGTCTCGTTACGTTCGATCTACGCCGAGTGGCTGGGCGAGGCGAAAGACTTCCGGTTATTGAGTCAGTTCGGCAACGGGTTACAGGCCGTGGCGGCGCTGCCGCAGCTCAATCCGGATGTGGTCTTGATGGACATAAACCTGCCCGGCTTGAATGGGGTCGAGTGCGTCCGGCAACTCAAAGCGCAGATGCCGCAGACCCAGTTCGTCATGATCACCGTTTACGATGACCCCGCCCGGGTCTTCCGGGCGCTTTCCGCAGGCGCCACCGGCTATCTCTTGAAGGAAACGCAGCAGGAGGATTTGATTGCGTCGCTGCGCGCCGTGCATCGCGGCGGCTCGCCCATGAGCTTCGACATCGCGCGTCAGGTGGTGCGCTTTTTCCAACAACCGGTCTCAGCCGGGCCGCTAGGGGAGATGGAGACCCTCTCGGCGCGCGAACTGCAGGTCTTGGAACTGGTGGGGCAGGGGTATCTCATCAAGGAAATCGGCGAGTCGCTCCAATTGAGTCAACACACGGTGGACAACTACTTGCGCCGGATTTATGAGAAATTACACGTGCATTCGCGGGCGCAGGCGGCCGCGAAATACGCGAAACTAAAGGTGGCTTCGGTTGCCGCACGCGGGTAACCAGCGGTCGGCGGGGTGTGACGTAAACACGTCACATGGTAATTGTCGGGGACATCCGTTAGGCTTGGGGTGTTCAATCCAGTTTCCAAACCAACCCCGTGAAAACAAAACTCATTCATTGACGTTCCGGTGCCAACCGCAGCACAACTTCCGCTGAACCCGGCCGCCCAGGACTTATAATCCGACCTATGCCCATGATGTATTTCAATCGCATTCCGAAACTGGCAGTTGCCGTCATTGCGCTCGCCGCCGCGGTCTTCTTGCCGGCTTCCGCCGCCCCGGTGATCACGAACACCACCCCCCAGGACAATGCCTTCGGCGTGGCCGTGAACGCCAACCTCGTGGCGACCCTCAGCGAGCCCATTCCGAAGGGGACCGGCAACATCACCATCTATAAGGCCGACGCCACGGTGTTTGAAACCATCGGCGTCAGCTCCGCCGCCGTCACGGTGGCCGG
>JALOTT010000077.1 GCA_025457745.1 Verrucomicrobiota bacterium | reverse complement strand
ACCGCTTGATTGCCGCATTTCTGCCCATGATTTTGCTGGCCGCGACCCTTTCCGCCGTCGCTGCCACGGGCCGCGTCGTGAAAGTCCTGCCGCATTACCTCGACCTCAAAGGCCGCCACTCGCTCTCGCCCAGCCTCTACGACCGTGATGCGTATCAGGCCCAGTTGCGCCAGCATCCGGAGCAACGCTCCGGGTTGCGCTTCGACGTGCTCTGGCGCGGCCGGGCCGCCGGTAGCACGATGTTGAAGCTGCGCGCCGAATTGCGCGGCACGGCCAAGGGAAATCTGCCCAGCCAGACCACGCTCGAAACCGAGGTCAAACTGGGCGCGTCCGGCGCCGCCAGCCGCTGGGCTTCGCTCACGCTCGCCGGCGACGACTATAAAAAGTTCGGCGAGGTGTCCGCCTGGCGCGTCACGCTCTGGAACGGCGACCAGTTAGTGGCGGAGCAAAAATCGTTTCTATGGTAACCATCGCCCGTCGTGGCCAGAAGGTGGACGCAAAAATCATGGTCGCCGTCGAGCAATTGAAAGTGCCCTCAGCCGGGTGCCTCAAGCGTGTCCTCGATTTTACAGCCTTGATAAATCTCGTTGCGCTTGGCAAACTTCATTATGAGACTGTTTTGAACATTGGCGGCAGTGGTTCAATGGCAAACAACATGGTGGTATGATTGGCGGACGAGGTCATGGCGAAACTGGTCATCAGAACTGAAGGGTTGCCCGCCGAGGTCATCGAGCTCAAACGCGGCGTCAACCGGCTGGGTCGTTCCTCCCGGAACGATTTTCAGCTTGAACATCATTCCGTTTCCCGTTTCCACGCCGAGATTGAACTGAGCGACGAGTGGATGTCCGTGCGCGACATGGATTCCTCCAACGGCGTGTTCGTCAACGGCGAACAGGTGATTAAATGTGCGCTGACGACCGGGCAGGTCCTGCGGTTGGGTAGCGTGAGCCTGGAAGTCAGGGAAGCGCCTGCCCTAGGGTCTGCCCCGGCGTCCGGCCGCGAATTGGCGACCTGCGAGAAACATCCCGAAACGACCCCGACATCCGATGTCGGGGTTGAGAACTTGTCGGCGAACACCCGGGCGTGGCAGCAACGCGCACTGGCCGCCGAGCGGCGTGCCGAACGGGCGCACGCGGCCATCCGCTCCGGGGTGCTGTCACAACTCGCGCTCTGGCTGCGACACACCTTCGTGCAAGGCCTGATTTCACAGCGTTTGCAGATGCTCGACGCGCAACAGAGCGCGGCGGCGGAGATGGCGGAACTGGAGCGGCGGCTGGACGAATTACACGCGCCGTTGCAGGAGCGGTTGCGCAGCTACGAGCAACGCATCGCCGAACTGGAGAAATCGCTGGCCGTCAAGGGCGAGGAAAATCGCGAACTGCTCCGGGCCAGGATTCATATGACGCGCCAGCAACTCGAAACCCAGCGCGCGCGCAACCGGCTGGAGTTTAATTAGGCCGCGTGGCTTTTCTCCTGCGTGCGCAGCGCCTGTTCGTAGCACTGCAACGCTTCTTCGTAACGTTCCAGCCGGTTGAACAGGCCGCCTTTGTGCAGGTAGGCGACGGTCAGGGAACCGCCCGCGGCGATGGCGCGGTCGTAGCAACCAATCGCATCGTCAATCTTCCGAAGGCGCTCCAAGGCGTCGCCCTTCTTCACCAGCGCCTCGGAATGATCCGGTTCCAGCGCGAGGATTTCATCGTAGCACGCGAGCGCTTCCTCGGTTTTGTCGAGGCTCAACAACGATTCGCTTTTGGCGAGCAGCACCGTGACACGGTTCTCCCGGTCCGGGGTCGCGCCATCGGCGGGGGGCGTTTCAGAGGTGGAGTTTCGTTCGCCCAACGGCGGGTGCGCGGTGTGTTCGAGTTCGACGATTCGCCGTTCCAACCGTTCCAACGCGCCGAAGAGTCGCGTGCTGGCCTGGTCGGTGACGGCGGTGCTGACAAGGTGTGCGGTCGCGCCGGGCGCCGGCAACGCGCTGCGCCCGAGCGTCAACGAGGCCTGTGACAGCACCGAGAATTCGGTGAGCCGGTTCACCGCGCGCCACTGAAGGTACGCGGTCAACAGCATGGCGAGAAAGCCGACCGCGGCACAGGCGCCGCCGATGGTAATTATGAGCCGGTTGGCGCTTTGCATGGCCTCGAGTTCGCGCGCGCGTTGCGTGATCAGGGCCTCTTCGAGAGTCTGCAACCGGAGCGTGATGGCTTCCGCGTTGCGCGTGGCAGCGGATTCGGCTTCCTGCCGGTTCCGTTCGATGGCCAGTTGCGCCGCGTGGAGTTGCCCCTGCAACTCAAGGTAGGCGCGCACCGCGTCCGGCGCGGCGGCGGTTTCCAGTTTGGCCGGCGGCAGATCGGTGACGTTGGTCGCGTCGGCAGCGAAAGAGGGTGACGCGACGATGAACAAGAGGAGCAGGAAAAACAATAATCTCCCGAGCATCACCCGTTGGCGCGACCATCGAGCAAAACCTGGATTATTTGGCAATGGGTGCATGGTCGTAGGGACAGTCGCTGTGGGCAACGCCGGGGCGGTCCGCCGGGTTTGGGTGATGCGCCCGGCAAGATTCTGAATCGTCGTCTGAATCTCCTGGGCGCAGTCGGGCTGGTTTTGGGTGAGAACCAGCGCCCGGTTGGATGGCTCGTTGAATTAACCGAGAATAAGATTGCTGAGGAGCAGCAAAGCACACACGCCGCCCAAGACAGTCAAGGTGCAAAACTCTTCTCATGCGATTTCCGCGCCAGAGTGCAGCGTTGGCGCGCGGTTGTCAAGCATTGCGGAGGGGCATTGCGGAGGGGCTTCAAGCACCAAATTCGATGCCCACTGAAATTCCCAGCCGCGAGCTTCCAGCGGGACACCCGGCAGGTCTTTGGAGCGTCTGGCTTGGGATTTCTTGAGTTTTGAGCTTTGACCTTCGGGTTTGGGATTCTCTGCGCCACTCCGGCAAAAACCGCCTAAAACCGCCTAAAACCTTAGTTGCCACCCGGCCCGTTTTTTGCTATTAGTACCACCGCGAATGAATTGGCTACCCTTCGGTAAACGAAACCGGCCTGACTTGGTTCCGCAGACGACATCGCCTGCGGACAACCAGCCCGCCGCCGCTTGCCAGAAAAAGATTCTGATCGTGGATGATGACGCGGTGATCGTCAAAACCACGTCCGCCAAGCTTAAATCAAACGGTTATCAGGCAGTCGGTGCGCTGGACGCCGCCGAAGCCGTGAGCGCCGTGCGCCAGCACAAGCCGGACTTGATCCTGCTCGATATCAGTTTTCCACCGGACGTGGGCGTTGATTGGGATGGCTTCAAGATCATGGCCTGGTTGCAACACATGGACGAGGCCCGAAACATTCCGGTCATTATCATCACTGGCGGCGATCCGGAGAAATACAAAGACCGTTCCCTAGCCACCGGCGCCGTGGCCTTCTTCAACAAGCCAATAAATCATAACGAACTGCTGACCGTCATTGCGCGGGTTCTCAGCGACGAAAGCCGCCGGGCAGCCCGCGACGGTGCGTAGTGCGACGCTGGCATCGCGCATGAACCCAAATGCACACTCACAACCGTCCGCCGGACAGCGACGAAAAGTTCTGGTAGTGGATGACAACCCGGTCATCGTTAAAACCCTCGCGTTCAAGCTAAAGACCAAAGGCTACGACGTGTGCACCGCGCTGGACGGCGCTGAAGCGGTCACCACCGTGCGCAAGGAAAAGCCGGACCTGATCCTGCTGGACCTCAGCTTCCCGCCAGACGTCGGCCACGGCGGCGGCGTGCCGTGGGACGGATTCAAGATCATGGATTGGTTGCGCCGGATTGACGAAGCCAAGAACACGCCAATCATTATCATCACGGGCGGCGACCCGGTGCAGCATGAGAAGCGTTCGCTGGAGGCCGGCGCCGTGGCTTTCTTCCACAAGCCGATAGACCACGACGGATTGATCAGCATGGTACGCCAAACTTTGGGCGAAATTCCGACGCCGCCCGCGCCCGGCTTCGACGCCACGTTCACGCCCTGATGCCGATGCCCGCGGGCATCGGCCACGCGCGGGGCATTTCGCCGAAGCTCGCCGCGAAATCGAGAAGCTCCCGTTTTATGTCACGCACGACGGCGAGGGAAACCTATTCTGGAACTATTCGGCTGACGCAAACCGGCTTGCTTTACCTGTGGAATTAAGCCCATCGTGACACATGACGTTGCCCACCCAGCCCGTGACTTTGACCGCCGAGCAAATTGCCGAACTGAACCGCCGGCTCTCCAACATGCGCCACGACATCAACAATCAACTGTCGCTGGTCTTGGCCGCCTCGGAACTCATCCGCGCCAAGCCGCACATGGCCGAGCGCATGACCGCCACCCTCGTCGAGCAACCGCCGAAGATCGCCGCCGCGCTACAGAGCTTTTCCGCCGAGTTTGAAAAGATGTTCGGCATCCAACGCAAGTAATCCGCGCGTTGTAACCGTGTCCGCCCGGCAGTCGGAAACCTGAAATCCAACCGGCCTTTTGGCTTCAGTCTGCTGGCCGTGTTTGGCATAGTCGCCCCGCATGGAACGGTCCGAAGATGAACTCATCGCGGCGGTGTTGAAAGGCGACGCCGCCAGCTTCGAGCCATTGATTCAGAAATATTCGCCGCGCGTCTTCGCCACCGCCCGCCGTTACGCCCGCCGCGAAAGCGAAGTCGAGGACATCGCCCAGGAAGTCTGGCTCAAGGCGTTTCACAAGTTGAAGAGTTTTCGCGGCGACGCGCCGTTCGAGCACTGGCTCATGCGCCTGGCGGTGCGGACGTGCTACGATTTTTTGCGCGGCCACCAACGCAATCGCGAGTCGCCCTTCTCCGATTTGTCCGAGCCGGAAAACGACTGGCTCGACCGTTTCGCCGCGCAGCCGGAGTCCGCCAGCGAACACGCCGACGCCGCGAAACAGCTCATCGAACGCATCCTGGCGCAACTGCCGCCGCCCGCGCGCCTCGTCATCACGCTGCTCGAAATCGAGGAGCGGTCGGTGAAGGAAATTTCCCAATTGACCGGTTGGTCCGTGCCGCTGGTCAAGGTGCGCGCGTTCCGCGCCCGCGCCGAGATGCGGAAGATTCTGGCACACCTGGCCAAAGACAAATATCTATGACCTGTAACCCCGCACCGCGCCCGGGCGTCTGAAGCATCGCTGAATTTATGAAGCCGGAGCAACTGCAACAGAAACTGCTTGCCGCCGCCCGCGCCAACCCGCCGGGCGACCGCGTGCCGTATGCCTTTGAAAAGCGTATTCTGGCCCGGTTGAAGGAATCCCCCGCGTTTGATGTGTCCGCGCTCTGGGCGCGGGCGCTGTGGCGCGCCGCCGCGCCGTGTGTGGCGCTGACGCTCCTGCTCGGCATGTGGTCGTTTATCGGCGCAGACAACAACGTGGCCGCCGATACCGAAGAATTTTCCCAGCACTTCGAACAAACCATGCTCGCCGCCGTGGATGAGCCGGAGGAAATCCGATGAACACTTGGAAAATCATATTCGCCACCTTGGTGATTTTTGTTACGGGCATCGTAACCGGCGGCCTGCTCGTCAGCTATTCCGACCGCGCGCCGCAAAAGCACCGTCGTTTCTGGCCGCGTGAACTGACAATTCGCCGGCCTGACATCAAGCAGCCTGCCGCCGCTCCCCGCGAAGCATTCACGCCACCCAAACTGCCCGGCACTCTGCCACAGGGATTGCGCTTGGATTTTCTGAAAACCCTGAACCGCGAAATCCAACTCACGGACGAACAGCGTTCGCGCATTGAACAAATCATCACCGAAGGCCAGGAGCGCAACCAGCAACTCTGGAATCGCGTGCTGCCCGACATGCGCCGCGAAATGCAGGAAACCAAGGAACACATCCGCGCGGTACTCAAGCCGGAACAGGTCAAACGCTTTGAAGAGTTGATGAAACAACGTCCGCAGCGCAAAGGCAATGAGCCGATGACACCACCCGACCGCCGCTTGCTTGATCAACCACGCCGCCCGTTGCCGCCGCGCGATGGGCTGCTGCCGGAAGACGCGCCGCGACTCCGCCCGCCCGCCGAGCCGAAGCCATAAGTCACCCGGCGAAGTGGATTTAACTGCCCGACGTTTTACGGTCGGAGGTTTGACATCGCCATTTTCTAATCACACCTTCAGTCCATGGAAGAAGTCGAATCTCGCGGATGGCAGATAATTACATCTTGGGCTTTCGCGGCTTGGTTTTGTGTCATCGGCTTATTTCTAGCTTGGCAAAAAGCCAAACGAAAGGGTGTTCGCTTTGGGAATTATTAGCGCCGGACTTTTGTCTGAAGCTTGCCTTCGTTTTATTTCTTCTTGCCGGTCCGGAGTGTTTTATCTGCCGCAATCAACATTTCTGCATGGCGGAACATGGCCGACACTTTCAGAGCATTTGGCCCATTTAGTTCAACTGGCCGTTGGCGCAATGAATTAGCCGGGGCGGCACGAACCGGACGAACCGGGTGAGCAGGCTTTTCTTCAGTCGGAATTTCATGTGATCAAGCGGATCGTTGTGCGGCTTGCAATCCTTCCAGCAGCGCGTCTTCCATGCCGCCGTAATTCCAGCCGCCCCACCGACCGCCGCTTTGAATGCCATTCCCACCGAGGTAATCCAGAATCTCTTTCCGGCAAGGCTCGTAGTGCTCGTCGTAAATCACGTAGGCGTGCGGAATGTTGCATAGTTCCATGAACAGTACTTCATCCTTGGCGGACAGCACGCGGGCGCGCTTGAGATCGGCGAGCACACGCGCCTTCAATTCGTCGGGACGCGACAGCAAACCAACCGCGTCGCCGCCGGACATCTCCACGTAGTAACTGCGGCAACCGGGTGGCGCCGCCCCGGCGTGAACGGCGGAATATGAACCGACGCGATAAAAAACGTAATCCGGTTCGGGAAAATAAATCCAGTGGTGCCGGCTGGCAGCGTCCCCCGGACCGCGCACGCCGATGTCAAAATAGTGCACCGTCGTCGCGCGCAACTTGGCCGCGGCGGCTCGGATCCGGGCAGGCGCGTCGGTCACGATGTCCACGAAATTCTTCAGCGGCATTGTGTTCACCAGGTTGCGAAACCGGATGGATTCGCCCGTCGAGAGCGTGGCGGTTTTCTTGCCCACGTCCACGCGGGTGACCGTGGTTTCGTAGCGGGGCGGAACCGGAATGGCCTTTGCCAACGCCCTGGGCAGGGCGCTGATACCGCCCTCCCGCGGATAAACGAACTTCGCGTTGTAGCCGAGCGATTCGCGGGAGAAACCCAGCGTGCCTTTCACCACGTCTTCGAGCGAGGGGCGGGGAATGAACCGGTCGGCGTAGCTGGCGGAGATTTCCTCGAGCTTCACGGCCATCAGCTTTTCGTTGTAGGGCGCCATGAAATTTTTGCAGATCCCCTCCCCAAAAAGGCGCTCGACGCTTTCACGGAAGTTGCGCGGCGGCGCGGCGGGCGCGGCAAGGCCAAAATCTTCGGGGTGACGGGCTTTGAGCAGGCCGAGCAGGCAGTCCAGGACCACCTCGCGCGGCAGACCGTAGGTGTTGGCCTGAAACGGGTACGGCGTGAACACGCCGCGCAGATGGACCATCGCCTTGCGTTCGTGTTCGACGAGCTGGCCGGGCAGAAGCTTGTTCACCAACGCCTGCATCGCGGGGTTGCGCAGATGCAGCCAGTGGCCGGTGCCGTCGCAGAGGAATCCGCCGTGGCGGTTGCGCGTGCGGACAATCCCGCCCGGCTCGTCTTCCTTCTCGACCAACAGGTAATCGTGCCCCAAATGGTAGGCGCACGAGAGCCCGGTCAATCCCGCGCCGATGATGAGAGTCGGGTGCGTTTGCATGGATTCAATTTGTTCGAGCCGCCCGGAAAGCCAAGGCGCGCAACCGTTCGTAAGCGCGGGCCGGAACGAGCGCCTTCGCGGCCTGTTTGCCGAGGTAGAGGAAGCGCGACTGCCGGCCGGCGAGAATCTTTTGAAACTGGCGATCCGTGGTGTGGCGGTTGAGCGGCACCGTTTCCAACGCCGTCAGGTCGGGTTGCCGGTTGAAACCCCAACGCATGGTGCGGATGACGCGCAGACCGGAATCCAAAGCGGCGGCGCAGACAGCGGAATTGATGAAGCCGCCCGGCGGGGCGAAAATCCATGGCGCGGCGCCGGTTTCCTGGCGAAGAATTTTTTGCGAGGTGTCAAACTGCCGCCGGATTTCCCCCGCGCTCATCGTGTCCATGCGCTTGTGCTCGTGGCTGTGGCAACCGATGGTTTGTCCGGCATCCGCCAACTCGCGTAATTGCGACCGGGTGAGACGGCCAGGTTGGTCCAACTTGGCGGTAGGAACGAAGAACACGGCCCGTAAATTGAATTCTTGGAGCAACGGCAGCACGCTCTCGCAGTGATCTTGCGTGCCGTCGTCGAAACTCAGATAACATCGTCGCGACGTTTGATCTGCGCTGGTTGAGAGGGTGGATAAATCCAGCGGCGACATCCCGGCGGCGATGAGGTCTCGCAAATGTTGGGCGAGTGTGCTGCGGGAGACGGCGTAAAATTCCCGGTCCTGGGCAAACTTCGCATCCGCGCACACCCGATGGTAGGTGAGGAATAAGATCACGGTTTTTCTGCAACCAGGAAAACACCCAGGGTGGCCAAATCCTGTTCCGAGTAATGCTGGAAGCAGGGATGCACCCGGGTGCGCTTCAATTCGGCAAGATCCGGGGCGGTCGGCTCGGTCCGCTTGAATTCCAGGAATTTGAAGCCCGCCTGTTCGATCACTTCGCGGTAGTCCGGGCCTTTGAGCCGGTTGAAACTCATGAGCGAGGAGTTGATCCAGCTCTCCCACGTCTCCGGGGAGGGGATGAGGTGTTCGTAATGCCCGTGCCGCAACGACGGATCGCTGAAATGGCCGACGAAATGGATCGTGGCGTGAAACAGGCCGCCCGGCTTCAAGCAGGAGAAGAATTCCTTCACGACCGTCGCCAGGGCGGGCTTGGGGATGTGCTGCATGACCTGGCTGCAAATCACCAGGTCGTATTGCTCCGGGCGGTCACGCAACACGCTACCGTAGGGGGCGCAGTACTCGATGCCCAGCGGCAACAAGGCGGGGGCGGCCGGCCCGCCTGAAATCGGGCGCGCTTCCGGCAGCCGTTTAAGCGAGGCGCGTCCAGCCCAGTTCGGATCACCGGCCACTTCGCGAACGAGCCGGATGGCGGCGCTCACTTTTTCGGCGTCCATGTTCGGAGTGATGTCCACGAGCGTCTGGCGCTCGGTGCCCAGCGCGTACCACAGGAGGGGAATGGTGGGATGCCAGCCGGAGCCGTAATCGAGCAGCCTGCCGCCGGTTAATTGTTCCGCGCGGCGCGGCGCCTGCAGCCACGACCAGAAATCCAGGCCCGCGTTGATTTTTTGATTCACCCGCACACGGCTGGCCACGGTGCTGCGCGTGACGTTTTCCTGAAGGTAGTGGTAAAGGCCGGTTCCGCCCGGCAACGCGGACAGCAGCTTGAATTGAGCACTTTTGAGTCGCCAGCCCATGCGTCACCTGTTCCGGGCCGGAAGCGCCACCAAGATTCTGCGAGGGAAAATCATTTTCGTTGAGCGCGCATCCGGGTTTGTTTTACTGCGCGCCGAGCCTAGTGGAAACGCGCCGGTGGACAAGAAAAAACAATACAAGCCGGCGGCCAAGGCAGGTTAAAATGACCGCGCGATCCGGTAATAAACGGCCACCACCAAGCCCAACGCGGCGGTGGCGAGCAACCCGGCCAGGATGCCGCCATTGAACTGGTGTAGCGGCGGGTGCATCTGTTCGGGAAACCAGGCCGTCACCGCCAGCCGCGCGCAAAAGGTGATCAAGCAGAGCAGGGCTGTATTGCTGATGGCCACCAGCCAGAAGTTCTGGCTCAGCTTCTCCGCCTGGTCCATTTTCCCGATCAAGCTCAATAGACCGAGAGAAACCGCATACAGATACGTCGGCAGCAACACGACGCAAAAAACCGCCAGCCAGAGCAGCCCAAACAACAGCCGCCGCTCCGTCTGCCAGCCAACTATCGGCAAAGACCCGTCCGTGAAGGCGGTGTAGGCAACCCAGCCAGCCCAGACCAGGAGCACCAACGCGAAGCCACCCGGAATCAACAACGGATACAGATGCTGACCGCGTCGGGTTTGATGTTTGATTCCCGCCAACACCCCCGCTTCCAACAGCAGAAGAATTATCGTGGCCGCCAGCCCGCTCACCCAACCACCCCGCAACTCGGCGAACGGCGGGTGCATGGGACTTGGAAACCAGGCGGTTGCCGCCACCCGCGCGCAAAAGGTCAGGGCACAGAGCATCACCGATACTCCAAACGCCGCCAACCAGTACCGTTTCGGCCGCTCGCTGGCCGGGACTGGATTCCGCAAAGATTGCCACCCCAGCCCGATGGCATACAAATAGGCCGGCAGCAGCACGACCACAAAAACAATGAGCCACGTCAGGCCGAACAGTTCCTTTGCCTCCGTGTGCCAGCCCACGACCGGAAGGTCGCCGCAGGTGATTGCTGTGTACGTGACCCAGAAACCCCAACCCAACAGCACCAGCCCGATCAAGGCTGGGAACAAAGGCGCGAGGTCTCGCTTTTGATTCATGGCACCAGTGTGTTCCATCTCAGACCGACTCGTTCATTTCGTTGACGTGACTTTAGCCGAACAGGTTGTTCCCGCAAGTGCAACCTGCCTTCACAGAGGAACAGGCCAGGGTTCTATTGGGGTTTGAGCGTAAAATTATCCGGGTTCCTTTGTCCGAATTCCTTCCGGCGATTCTATTGCAGCACTGCTGGGTAGTTTTTTGGTGTTCTTTGCACCCCTGCGTGACTAGACTTTCTTCATGCTGCGCGCCGGAATTGTCGGATTGCCCAACGTCGGGAAGTCCACGCTGTTCAACGCCGTTACCCGCTCCCACAAAGCGCCGGCGGAAAATTATCCCTTTTGCACCATCGAGCCGAACCTCGGCGTCGTCAGTGTGCCCGATCCACGCTTGGAGCCGCTCGCTCAAATCGCGAAGGTCAGCAAGATCATCCCCGCGGCCATCGAATTCGTGGACATCGCGGGTCTGGTCAAAGGCGCGTCGCAGGGCGAAGGCCTCGGCAACAAGTTTCTCAGCCACATCCGCGAGGTGGACGCCATCGTTCACGTCGTGCGTTGCTTCGACGACCCGGACATCGCGCATGTCACCGGCAGCGTGGACCCGGTTCGCGACATTGAAATCGTCAATACCGAACTCGTGCTGGCCGACCTTGACGCGCTGCACCGCCGCCGCGACCGCATCGGCAAGGAGGTCAAGAGTGGCGACAAACACGCCGTCGCCGAAAACCACATCCTCGACAAAATCGAACCGCACCTGAACGCCGGCAAACCCGCCGCGACGTTGCGCTTCGCCAGGGAGGAATGGGAACTGGCGCGAAACTGTTTTCTGCTTACGGCCAAGCCCACCATCTTCGCCGCGAATCTGAAGGAAAACGAATTGGCCGGCGCCGACACCCATCCGCACGTGGCCAAGGTCCGCGAATTCGCCCGCACGCATCACGCCTGCGACACCGTTGTCATTTGCGCGCAACTGGAAAGCGATCTGGCCGACTTGTCGCCCGACGAAGCCCGGCAATATCTGGCCGAGTTGGGCGTCAAAGAATCCGGCATCACCGCGCTGATCCGCAGCACCTATCAACTGCTCGGCCTGCGGACTTTTTTCACCTTCAACGAAAAGGAAATCCGCGCCTGGACGATCCGCGCGGGCGACACCGCCGCGCGCGCGGCGGGCACGATTCACACCGACTTTGAGCGTGGCTTCATCAAAGCCGAGCGGGTGTACTGCGAAGACCTGATGAAGGCCGGATCAGTGGCGCACGCCCGCGAAACCGGCCACTATTCGCACGAAGGCCGCGACTATGTCGTCAAGGACGGCGACGTGTTGCTGTTCAAGTTCAACGTATAAACCATGGTTTTGTTTGTGAACGCATGGCGTATCTCAGGAGGTATTGATGGACGGCAAGATTGCTGGCGGACGCGCTACCAAGTTGCTTCGTCCACCAGCGAATGGCTAGATATCATCGGACTGACGTTTGTCCCCATAGATCAGGGAACCTCCGAAAACTACTTTTCGGGGTTGATTTGATGGTGACACTTCAGTTTTTGGTGTGGCGGGTTTCAGGGCGGCTCTTTTTGTTGTTGGT
>JALOTT010000430.1 GCA_025457745.1 Verrucomicrobiota bacterium | reverse complement strand
TGTTTGTGGTCGTTGCTCATCGTCTTTTCCGGGTCAGGAAAAGTATCTCAGCTCAGACCCTCCCGCAAAAAGGACATTCCGACGGAAGCAGAACAATCACACGGTCATAGTCACCAAGATTTGTCTGTTTGAGTTGTGAAAAATAGCCGTTCACAAAATCCCTCGCCTGAGATGGAGAGCCTGCCAACCCCTGTATAACAGTGCAGCAGGCTGCCTTGAAGTTCACTACTTTGGGGGACATGTCGTCTGTGTTAGGTGTTGACTTTGATTGAGCGCCAAACAGCTTTTGCCAGATATTCATGGTTGTTGCTTCTTCGTTGTTGTTGATTGATTTGTCGCCTACAGGGAATGAACGGCATTTTTTGCGGACCATCACTATTCAGGGGCGCATACTGTTTTGGACGCGTAAACTTGTCCAGCTTACTTTTCTGAAAGATGGACACTCAAGCAAAGGCGGAAGCGCACCTTCAGCCGGCCATCGCCTTTTTGATTTCGTTCAACAACTCCGCGTGGGATTCCACGGGTTTGAATTGGGGGAATTGTTGCTTCACGTTCTCCGGCGCGTGGATCAGGAAACCCACGTTGGCCTCGGCGAGCATGGCGGTGTCGTTGTAGGAATCGCCCGCGCTGATGACGTGGTAATTCATCCGCCGGAAGGCCGCCACGGCCTCGCGCTTCTGTTCGCGGATGCGCAACTGGTAATTCACGATGCGGTCGTTCTCCACGACGAGCCGGTGACAGAGCAGGGTGGGCCAACCGAGTTTCCGGAGCAGCGGCGTGGCGAATTGCTCGAACGTGTCCGAGAGAATGACGACCTGCACGATGGAGCGCAGTTCATCGAGAAATTCCTTCGCGCCCGACAACGGTTGTAACGTGCCGATGACTTGCTGGATGTCCGAGAGTTTTAGTCCATGCTGATCGAGAAGGGCGAGGCGGCCGCGCATGAGGTTGTCGTAATCCGGCTCGTCGCGCGTGGTGCGGCGCAATTCCGGGATTTTGGTTTTCTCGGCGACAGCAATCCAGATTTCGGGAGTCAGCACTCCCTCCATGTCTAAAGTCACAATGCACTGTTTCACGGGGCCGGAGTGTTTCAGTACGGGTGGCAGGAATCAATCCGGTTCAGGAGTTCGAGCTTGGCTCGGATGAGAGAGAGTTGGCCAAGCCCGGCCGATCTTGAATTCTTACCAGCCTGCCAGCTTTCAGCGAGCGGCAGGAGAGACGACTAGCTATTGCGATTTCGCCGGCGCAGGCGGGTTATTGGTTGAACTGGGCGGGGTGGGCGGGTTGATCTTCTCCTCGTATCTCGCCGCGTCGTCCTTCTTGCCGAGCTTCTGCGCCAGCGGCAGGAGTTTGCGGTAGATGGACGGCGTGTCGGCATAGTCCGGCGATTCTTCGAGGAACTTCAGGTAATTCACATACGCGTCTTCATCGCGATTCAGCGCCGTGAGTTTTTCGCCGAGCGTCAGCCGTAGCCGGATGCGCTGCTGGGGCGATGGGGCGAGCTTGAGCGCCTGCTGGTAGGTGAGCACCGCCGAGGATGGCTTTCCCTGCGCGGCGTAGAGGTCGGCGAGTTTTTCCTTGAGCACGGCGCTTTGTTTGGTCGTGTCAATTTGCTCGAGGTAGCCCGCCAACTCGGCAACGGGCGAGTTGCGCGCAAGGTTCAGATTCACGACGCGCAAGTGCGACCACTCGATGAGTTTGTTGTCTCGGCGTGCCAATTCTCCATGCAGCAATTGCGGGTCTTTTCCGAACGGACGGTAAAGCGGGTCGCCGACGACGGTGGTTTGCCACGACAAAACGGGTTGCCCCGCATACGCCGCCTCGCCAAACGTGAAGCCGAAGAAAAGCAAGCGCCCCGTGAACACGCCGACATCCGGCGTGCCACCGAGATAGGGTTCGTCCACGCAGCCCATCGTGCAAGTCGCCCCTTTGGCGAGCAGCGGCCCGACCCAATTATGATCGGTCACCCGGAGTGACGCCGCGCTGAACGAATGGAGGTGGTAGGCGAACGCGCCGGGCATAAATTCGACTTTCGGCAACTCAAACGGGCCGGCCACGTTTTCGCGATACCACCCGGCGTAATACGCGATGTGGCTCATCGGAAAACTCGCCGGAAAAACGCCCCCACCTTCGTCCACGACGGTTTCGAAGCCGAAGTGGCGGGCGACCTCCGCCGCGCCGCGAATCCAGTCATCGCCCGGCTTCATGCCTGGTTCAGTCGTGTTGCGTAAATCGAAGTAGGCGCGTCCCCACAAGCCGTCGTGTTCAGCCTGGAGCGCCTTATCCAACAGGCCACGCGCGATTTCCGGCGTGGGGCCGTCGAGCCGTGTGACCAGCAGGACCCCATTGGTGGGGTGCAGCAAGGCGACGTTGGTCGTGGTATAAACGGGGTTGTGCAACGGCCCGTTCAACGGAGGCCCTTGTTCCAGGATTGGGAGGCAGGCCAGTTCCGAATCCACGGCGGCGCCATTGCGTCGGAACTCCGGGCGCAAACTTTCTTCGCCCGCTTCCTTGTGATTCGCATCGTGAAGAATCCTCAGCGGCACCCCGTAACATAATACCGCGTAACGAATCTTGGATTCAAGGACTTTGCTTGCGACACCGACCGGCTTGCCGTTCGTGCCCTGGACCTCACCCGGGCCGTGACGCCAGAGCTTGGCGGCTTCGAGTTTCTTGGCGAGCGGCTTTTGCAACGCGTCGTGAAATTCTTTCCGGGAAATCTCCTCGCCGGTCGTCAACGCGAATCCAAACACCTGGCTCTTCGGCACCTCTCGCTTCTTCGCGTAGTATTCCGCCAGTGCTTTGGATTCGGTCAGGCGCGAGTTGTAAATGACCACGGCCTCGTCACCGCCCCCGGAAGCGGACGCCGGCGTGAGCGTACCCGTCGCCCCGGCAATACTCAAAATGAAGAAAATACGTTTCACACGTCATGGATTTGACCGCGAACTTATCGGCATGTTCTGGCTTTTCCGCAAGAATATTTCTGGCGACTCTTCAAGCGTCTCAATTACGTCCCGCAACTCACTTTCAACCCGTCGAACGCCAGCCACACGCCCTCCGGCAATTCCGCCTGCGCCGCGTCGTGGTCGTAGTCATGCGTCAGGTGCGTCAGATACGTGCGGCCGGCACGGACACGCCGGGTCGCTGTCAACGCCTCGTCCAGACATTGGTGTGTGCGGTGCGGGGTGAGGCGCATGGCGTCAAGCACGGCCACCTCCACGCCACGAATCTGCTCCACGATGGCCGGTGGCACTTCCTTGCAATCGCTGATGTAGGCGAGACGCTTGCGCCCGGCTTGAATGAACAGATAGCCATTCGTGTTCGTGTCGCCATGCGGCACCGGCAGCGGAACGATTTCGAGGTCGCCGAGTTGGAACGGTCCGGCAATGAGATGCGGTTCCGGAATGAAATAACCCCGGGGCCTGGGCCTATCGTGAAACGCATAAATGAAAACGCGCCGCAAATCCTGCATCGTCTCCTCACTGGCGTAAATCGGCAGTGCCCGACCGCCGCGCAGGTCGCAAAAACGCCGGCTATCATCCAGCCCCATGATGTGGTCCGCGTGCGAATGGGT
>JALOTT010000429.1 GCA_025457745.1 Verrucomicrobiota bacterium | reverse complement strand
TCACGGGGCAGATCATCCACGAACGACTTCTTCGGCCGATGGCTGGCTTGCGGTGATCGCGAAGGCGGGCCGTTTCCGCCGAGAAACCACCTCGAATGAAAGTAGGGCAACTTATGAAACCAGTTCCAATGATCCCGCACTTACTGGCCCCTGCGGTCGCACACATCGCGGCCCTTATTCTTCTCGGCGTAGTTCCTGCGATGGCCGGCAGCCTTGAGCTATCGTTCGATGCTGCGACTGGCGCGCCGGGGAACTTTGCCGCCGAGGAAATTCGCCGTGAGGCCGCAGCAAAAGGCATGGCATTGGGCGGTGATGCGAAGGCGACTCGTATCTCCATCACCGTCGAAACGGACACCAAAGCTGCCGCGCAAAGCTACTCCATTCATGTGAAGAACGAAGGCGGCCGTCGCACCATCGCGGTGCGCGGGGCCGATGCCGTCGGCGCGATGTATGGCGGGCTGGACATTGCGGAGGCGATCCGCACGGGGACGCTCGATTCGCTGCAGGACTCCGACCACACGCCGCACATCGCGCGGCGGGGCATCAAGTTTAATATCCCACTGGACGTGCGCACGCCCACCTACTCCGGGAATGAGTGGCCGGACTCCGCACGACTCAACGTCGCCGAAATGTGGAGCAAGGACTTCTGGCGCGAGCAGTTCGATGACATGGCTCGCCATCGTTATAACGTCATCTCGTGGTGGAGCATGAATCCGTTCCCCAGCATCGTGAAGGTGCCGGAGTTTCCCAAGGTCGCCTTGGATGATGTGCATACCACCGGCGTAAACAAGGAAGAGATCATCGTCCTGAAGAAAATGACGATGGACGAAAAGATCCACTTCCTGCGCGAAGTGATGCAGATGGCGAAGGACCGTGGTGTGGACGTCTATGTGTTCACTTGGAATGTGTTTCTCGCTGCGGCGAAACGCAAGGACGGGCTCACGGATGACAAGACCGCCCCCCGCACGATCGAGTATTATCGTTCCAGCGTGCGGGAGATGATCAAGACCTATCCGCTGCTGGCCGGTATTGGCATCACCGCCGGCGAATACATGCCGGAAAAAGACTTCACGAAAATGTCCAAGGAGCAGTGGCTCTGGCGAACTTACGGCGAAGGTATTCGGGATGGGCTGAAGGACACCCCCGACCGCAAATTCCGGCTTATTCATCGCTTCCACATGACCGGCTTGAGCGAGATTCAGACCGAGTTTGCCGAACTTCCGTGTCCGCTCGACCTCAGCTACAAGTATGCGATCGCCCACATGTATTCCGTGCCCAACCCAAGCATGATCAAGCCGGTGCTGCCGTTGCTCAGTCCCAAGCTCCGCAGTTGGCTTACGATCCGCAATGACGACATTCACAGCTTCCGCTGGGCCGACGTGGACTACGCCCGCGCCTTTATCAAGGCCATCCCGGGCGAGGACAAGATCGCCGGCTTCTACATGGGCCCCGACGGTTATCACTGGGGGCGGGATTTCCTCACCAAGAACCCCGATGGCCCGCGCCAAACCGTCATGCAAAAGCAATGGCTGTCCTTTGCCCTGTGGGGGCGGCTGGCCTATGAACCCGACCTGCCTGCGGCCACGTTCGAGCGGCTCGCCGCCGCGCGTTTCCCCGGCGCTGATGCGACCCGGCTCACCGCCGCCTGGGCGGATGCTTCAAAGACGTTTCCTTACATCACGCGATTCTTCTGGGGCGATATTGACGTCAAGTGGTTTCCCGAAGCTTGTCGGAAGAGAGACGGCTTCTACACCGTGCGCGATTTCGTCGAAGGCGGCACTATGCCCGGTGCCGGCGTGCTGAACATCATCGAGTGGCGCACGGGTCTGCTGGCAAAGCAGATGCCGCAGGGCGTGACGCCGCTGGAGATTGCGGCGACTCTGGATGCCAACGCCACCAGGGCGATTCAAGCTCTGCCCGAACTCCAGGGAGCCACCGTCACACCTGCCGCCAGCGCCAAGGAATACGCCGCGACGCTTGCGACCTCGCGCTCTTCGACAAATCAGGCGACGCCAAGCAACAAGCCTCCGCCGTACAGCACCTCGAAACGGCCCTGACCCATTGGAAGCATTACTCTGCCGCCTACACGCGCCAGTATGTCCAGCCCGTGCAATACAATCGCGCCGGACTGGTGGACCTTCCCAAGCAAACCCAGGACGTCGCCGCCGACGTGCAGATGGCGCGGGATTGGAAGCCCGACACCATTGATGAAGCCCAGATCAAACGCTCCGGCACGGAGGCGGGATTCAGAAAGTGAGTCGAACCTATGATTTGGTCTCAAAACTACACTCCTCTGGCCGACAGCGTCGCGTTTTCAGCACTCGTGGCCGCGCTGCCGGTCGTCACCCTCCTTGCGTTGCTGGCGTTCTGGCACGTGCGCGCGCATCTGGCGGCGTTGGCCGGGTTGCTGGTGGCTGCGGCGATTGCTATCGGCGTCTACGGAATGCCGGTCACGCTGACGCTCGCCTCGGCGGGCTACGGCGCGGCGTTCGGGCTGTTCCCGATCGGCTGGATCGTGCTCAACGCGATCTTCATCTACAATCTCTCGGTCGAAACCGGCGGCTTCAAAGTGCTGCAAGACCGGATGTCGAATCTGTCGAGTGACCGGCGTGTCCAGGCGCTGATGATCGGCTTCAGTTTTGGCGCGTTCATGGAGGGATTTGCCGGCTTCGGCGCGCCCGTGGCGATCGCAGGGGCGTTGATGATCGGGCTGGGCTTCCGCCCGCTGGACGCCGCGAAGGCCGCCCTGATTGGCAACACCGCCCCGGTGGCATTTGGCTCGGTCGGCATCCCGATTATCACCCTGGCCAAAGTGACCGGGTTGGATGAGGGCGCACTGAGTGCGATGGTGGGGCGGCAGTTGCCCTTCTTCGCGCTCTTGGTGCCTTTCTGGCTCGTGGCGGCTCAGGCCGGCTGGCGGGGGATGGCGGGTGTCTGGCCCGCCTGTCTGGTCGCAGGCGTGAGTTTCGCAGGCGGGCAGTTTCTCGTGAGCAATTTCCACGGTCCCTATCTTGTGGATGCCGCAGCCGGTCTCAGCTCGATCGGCGCGCTCGTAATCCTGCTGCGATTTTGGAAACCCCGCGAAGTGCAAACGCACCCCGGGAACGTCCCGTCCGCCCCCGATCCCGCCGCGAAGGCGACGATGTCCCGGGGCCGCGAGAACTTCCGGGCATGGCTGCCCTGGGTCTTGCTGACCGTGCTGGTCACCGCATCGAGCCTGGCCCCGGTGAAAACCGCCCTCAACCAGACCTTCGCGCCCGTATTCTCCGTCCCGGCCCTGCACTTGGCGGTGCAAAAGGTTCCGCCGGTGGCCCCTCGTCTGGAGGCCGAGGCCGCGCAGTTCACGCTCAACCTGTTGTCGGCGACCGGCACCTCGCTGTTCGTGGCCGGTATCATCGCTGGCTTCATGCTCGGCTTGAAACCCCATCAACTCCTGGCGACCTACGGCCGCACCCTAAAACGAGTCTACCTGCCGCTGCTGACCATCGCGCTGATGCTCGCCCTGGGCTTCACCACGCGTTACAGCGGCTCCGACACCACGATGGGACTGGCGCTCGCCTCGACCGGGGTCCTGTTTCCATTCTTTTCTCCCTTGCTGGGCTGGCTGGGTGTGGCGGTGACGGGGAGCAACACCTCCTCCAACGTGCTGTTCGGCAATTTGCAGAAGGTCACCGCCCAGCAACTTGACCTCTCACCCATTCTCACGGCCGCCTCGAACAGTTCCGGCGGCGTCATGGGCAAGATTATCAACGCGCAGAGTATCGTCGTCGCCAGCGCCGCCATCGGGGGACAAGAGGACAGTCCCGACGCGGGCACGATCCTGCGCGCCGTGTTCTGGCACAGCATCGCGTTGGGTATACTCATGGGCATCCTGGTCATGCTCCAGGCATACGTCTTCCAATGGATGATCGTGGTGCCACCAAGTTGACAAGGACCTGCAACCGGGTGCGAGCGAGTTGATGCGGAAGGAGGCTGGGAAACAACCATGCAAATGAGACTTAATCCAAGAACCGGCTGGCATGTGCTGACGCTCGGGCTGGCGTTGTTGACTGCCCCAATGTTCGCCGCCGAACCTGTCAATCGCAGTGAGCCGGACTGGTGGCTCACGCCGCGCCGGATGATCCAGACCAACCTGCGCGAGATTGATGCCGGGATGGATGTCGAAGCCTACGTCGCGTCGCTCAAGGCGGCGGGCGCGAACGTCGTGCTGTTCAATGTCGGCGGCATCGTGGCGAATTATCCCACGGACCTGCCGTATCACTACCGCAATCCGTTCATGAAGGGCGACCTCGCCGGCGAAGTCGTGAAGCGCCTGCACGCCGAGGGCATTCGCATGATCGCTCGGTTTGATTTCAGCAAGGTTAACGAGCGCATCGCCAGCGCCCATCCCGAATGGCTCACCCGCGATGCCGACGGCCGTTCCGTTCCGGCCTACAACGGGCAGGTACCGACGTGTTTGAACGGTTGGTATCAGCAGGAGGGAATGCTGAAAATCCTCGGCGAGGTGCTTGACCGTTACCCGATTGACGGCGTGTTCTTCAACATGATCGGTTATCCGCGCAGTGATTACAGCGGGCGGGCGATCGGCATCTGCCAGTGCGAGAATTGCCGTCAGCGCTTTCACACGATGTTCGGGCTCGAGTTGCCGAAGAATGAACAGGAGGCAACGCCAGCGGCGGAGAAATACAAGGAGTTCACGCGGCGCACCATCCGCGAGCAGTTCGAGAAGGTGAACACGTTTGTGAAGGGCAAGAACCCGAACCTCGCTATTTGCACCTACACGGAATCGGGCGTGGATGTCGTCCGCAAGGAATCCAACACAGCGCTGGACAGCTGGGTGTATGAGGAAGGTTTCCGCACGCGGCTGGCGCGGTTAAACCATTCGGACAAGCAACAGGCCAATGCGGCGGTGAGTTTCCCGCATTATCCGCACCGGCACGCGTCCGTGTCGCCGGACCTTACCCGCAAGCGGCTGTTTCAGTGCATGGTCAATGGCGGCTGGCTGGACTTTTATTGCATCGGCAGGTTTAACGGCCAGGAAGATCGCATCGGACTGGATCAGGTGGAGGACGTGTTCCGCTTTCATGCGACGAACGAGCGCTGGCTGACGAACACCGCCGAGCGCGCGGACGTGGGTCTGGCGGTGGAGGGCGCGGGCCGGAGCGCCGCGGTGCGCGGCCTGATCGGCATGTTGTCGCAGACACATGTCAGCTACGAGCTCGTGTCGCTCGCCAAGAGTGATCTGGCGAGACTGCCGGCGTTGATCGTACCGGTAAGTGGCCCGCTGCCGGCGGATGCGATGCGCAGGCTGGACGATTACGTGAAAGGCGGCGGACGATTGCTGCTCACGGGCGGACCGGTGACACCGGAATTGAAAAGCCTCGGCCTGAGCGCGACGGGCGACACACGCGTGGCGGAGCCGGGGACCTACATTCGCATCCGGGCCGAGGACAAGACGCGCCTCCGGCAGCCCGTGCTGGCGAAGCTGGATATCCTGCCGTTCAGCGGCGAACTGTGGACGGGGTCGCTCGAGGCAGGCGGCGAGACACTGCT
>JALOTT010000428.1 GCA_025457745.1 Verrucomicrobiota bacterium | reverse complement strand
GCCAGCCCGCGCCGACAAAGAGCGACAACAATCCGGTGACCACGAAGCGCAGCGGCAACGAGACCGACGGAGCGGCGGCGGCCACCGGTGCGGCCTGCTTGCGCGTTGATTTAGCGACGGCGGATATGGGTAATGCAGCTTCCATCAGATTGTTCCTGGGATTCGCCGATGAACCCGCGTTTCTCCAGCTCCGCGTTAAGCAGCGCGGGACGCCAGCGGGTGTGGACGCGCAACTCCACCCCCTCCGGCAGCGTGGTGACCGCTTCGAGCGTTTTCATCAGCGGCATGGGCGGTTCAAAGCTGCGAGCGTCGAGCTCGATGATGGACGTGCTCATACCTTTGCTTCGGGTTTGCTCAAGGTGAGCAACATGGAGAACTGCCGGTTCGCCTTGACCGCGTGTGGCAGATTAGACGGCATGTAAATCAGGTCGCCGGCTTTGACTGCGTGTGGTTTTCCGGCGAGAGAGAGTTCACATTCGCCGGAAAGGATTTGAATCACCGCATGCTGCGTCGAGGTGTGTTCGGTGAGTTCCTGCCCCTCGGCGAAACCGAAAAGCACGACCCGGGAATTCGGCGTGCGCAGGATCGTCCGGCTGACGATTCCGTTCGCCGCATATTTGGTTTCCGCCGCCAGCGAAATGATGCTTTCGGCAGCCGGGTCAATCAAGGGCCTCTCACTCATGCCGGGAGTATCGCCCAACAGCGACGGACGCGCTTTGACGCAAATCAAAGCTCAGGTGAAAAGCGCCGATCGGAGATTGGCCGACACACGACAGCCAATCGCCATCCAAGTAACCGCTTCCGGGCAGGACGTTAGCAGTGCGTGGGTGAACTTCGCCGGTGATAGAACCAGAGGTTCACCCCCAGGCAAATCAAGGCAAACAAGGCCATCCCCGTGTAGGCCCAGGCCGGGCCGCCCAGATGATCCATGGTCCAGCCGAGCAACAGCGGCGGCACGAACCCGCCCAATGCGCCCAGACAACTGACGATGCCAATAGCTGCACCCGCCTCCTTTGAAAGCACGAGCGGAATGATCTTGAACACACTGCCATTGCCGAGGCCGGCCGCCGCGCAGATCAACAGGATCACGGCGAAGAATCCGGCGAACTGATCTGGCTGGAGAAATCCAGAAAGGCTGAAGCCACCCACGGCCATTGTGCCGATTGAAATGGACGTGATCAGGCCCGCGCCAAATTTGTCCGCCAGCCAGCCGCCGAGCGGACGCATCAAAGTGGCAATGGCCGCCGCCCACGGCGCATAAAGCAAGGGCTTGGGTGCGCCGCCCGGCGCGGCCGCAAACACTTCCTTGATGATGAGCGGCAATGAAGCCCCCCTGGCCACGAAGCAACCGAAGGTAAGGAAGTAGAGGAACGAAAGCACCCAGGTATGCAATCGTTTTCCCGCCACGAGTTGTGAGGCCAGGGTTTTGGGCGGCGTGGGGTTGTCTTTTGTGCCAAACCAAATCGCCGCCGAACAGATCAGAATAATGGGAATCCAGACCAACGCGGCGTTCTCGATGTGGACGACCCGGGCAGGCGTTGGCGACGCCTCTTGCGCCGCACCCAGCCAGGAAAAGCCGATCACGACGGGAATGGTGAATTGCGCGATGGTTACGCCGAAATTTCCCAGCCCGTTGATGCCCAGCGCCGTGCCCTGGGTTTGCTTGGGAAACCACAGATTGATGACGCCCATTGAAGTGGCGAAGTTCGCACCAGCGATGCCGGTCAGCGCCGCGCACGCAAGCAGCACCCAATACGGCGTGGCCGGATTCTTTACGGCCAAGCCGGTGGCGATACACGGGAGCAGGAGCAGCAGCGTGACGATGGCGTAACTTTTCCGGCTGCCGAACGTGGAAACAATCAGGCCGTAGGGAATGCGCAGAACCGAACCGAGCAGCACCGGGGTTGCCGTCAGCCAGAACAGTTGCTGGCGTGAGAAGGTGAAGCCCGCGTCTTTCAATCGCAACGGAATGGCCGACCACATGAACCAGACGGCAAACGCCAGCGCCAACGAAACCGCGCTGATGCCCAGCGTGCGCCAGGCAAGCGCCGCCTGCGGAAAAGCTTCGCGCACCACTTCCCGCGCCGGCAGGCGGATAGGCGAAGGCAAATAACGCAACAACGCCGCGCCCGCGCCAAACAGCGCGAGCGACGTCCAAAAGGCCGGCCATTTGACCGCATTGTGGCCGTCGAGCGATTCATTCAACGCCACCGTCAGCAGCCACACCTGCATGATGAGAATGAGGATCAACACGCACATCACGCCCAGCAGCAGCGTGTTGGTCTTGGTGGGATGCGCCTGTCGTTGGGCTTCGCGGAAAGTGCTCATGCGGTTGCGGGTTCGGTGACGTAGATGTCGTCGCCTTTGACGACGACTTCGAGTCGCGGCAGCGGACGCGGCGGCGGGCCTTGGAGAACATTGCCAGTGCGCGCGTCAAACCAGCCGTTGTGACAGGGACATTGAATCTTGTCGGCAGCCGGTTGATAAAAGACTGCGCAGGAAAGGTGCGTGCATTTCTGCTCGAAGGCCCGCCAACCGCCGTCGTTCAGATGAATCAGGATGAACGGCGTTTTTGAGCCGGTAACCGTAAACGCGCGAGTGCCGCCCACCGGAACTTCCCCGGTCTTGCAGACGAATTCCTCGCCCTGAATCCGATGCGGTGGAAACAGGCGATCCTTGACGGCCACCCAGCCGCTGCCGACGGCCATGCCGCCGGAAACCAGGCACAGAAACTTGGTGAATTCGCGGCGGGAAACGTGTTCGGCTTCCACGCGCTCGATGGGAAAGTCCACCTCCGGCGCGGACTTTTCAGGTAATGGGCTGTTGGGGTTCATTCGCTATCCACGATGAGTTCGGTTGCGCCTTTGGGCATCATGATGTTGACCTTGGTTTTCACAAGCTGCTGGCCGAAACGGAACGTGTTGACCGGGGAGCTTTTTGGGCGATTGCGGGTGATTTGTTCCCGTGTCCCGTAGAACAATGCGCCGCTGGGACAGACGGTAGCGCACATCGGCTTTTTACCCGCGCTGGTGCGGTCGTAGCACATGTTGCACTTCATCATTAAATCGAGCGGCTCGACTTTCTTAGGCACGCCGAACGGGCAGGCTTGAACGCAATTCGAGCAAGCGATGCAGCGAGCTGTGTTCGCGCTGTGAACGATGCCAAACTCGTCCTTGGTGATGGCGTCGGCGGGGCAGACCTTGGCGCAGACCGGGTCTTCGCAGTGCATACAGACTTGCACGGAAGTTTGCGTCGTCAGAAAACGATCCACGTAATCCACGTGAATCATCGCCGTCTGGCCGTTCGTTTCACATTCGGCGCACGCCATCTCGCAGGCGTGGCAACCGATGCAACGCTGCGGATCGAAAAAGAATTCCTGGTCCGTGCGAAACGTCGTGGTGTTCATGCGCTGGCGTAGGCTTTGGTTTCCGCCGGGGACGGCGCGGGACGGCCCTGCGGTTCGAGCCGGCAGGCGCAAACCTTGAATTCGGGAACCTCGCGAATGGTCTCGACGAGTTGCGCCGGCAATTCCGCAGCACCGCGCCGCGTCACGACCTTGACCAGCTCGCGGTCCTTGATGCCGAAGCGCGCCGCCGTCTGGGGATGAATCTCCAGCAATGGTTCGGGATACTGTTCGACGAGTTTGCCGATGCGCCGCGTCTGCGTGCCGCTGAGGTATTGCGATACCACGCGACCGGTGGTGAGGATCATCGGATAGTCCGCATCTGTGAGTTCCGCCGGTTCGCGATAAGGGACGCCGTGAAAATGCGCCCGGCCATCGGGCGTCTTGAATTTGCGGTCCTCCCACAATCGCGGCGTGCCGGGATGATCTTCCGACGGACACGGCCAGAACACGCCCATGTTGTCCTCAATTTTCTTATAGGTGATGCCGAAGTAATCCGCCGTGCCGCCTTTGGACGCAACGCGCAGTTCGTTGAAAATGTCCTCGGAGGAATTAAAGCTGAAGTGTTTCTCCGCACCGAGCCGTTTGGCGATTTCCAATAGAATGCTGGTGTCGGTGCGGGCGTTGCCCGGAGGATTGAT
This sequence comes from Verrucomicrobiota bacterium, assembly GCA_025457745.1. GTDB lineage: Bacteria > Verrucomicrobiota > Verrucomicrobiia > Limisphaerales > JADLHS01 > JALOTT01. The sequence continues at coordinate 1,306 of JALOTT010000428.1, read as the reverse complement.
TGCCTTGCGGATGCGCACCACGCGCCCCTCGGCCGTGGTCACTGTGCCGTCCTCCTCTTCGTGGAGCGAGCCGGGCAAGATCAGATTGGCGTGGCGGGCGGTCTCGTTGAGGAAGAAATCAATGCAGGCGTAGAACTCCAGCTTTTCCAGCGCCTCGCGAATCATGTTGTTGTTCGGCAGGGAGACGAGCGGGTTGAAGCAGATGCTCAACAATCCTTTGATTTCGCCGCGATGAATCGCCTCCATGATTTCGTAGGCGGTGAGCCCCTTGCCGGGCATTTCCTTTTCCTCAATGCCCCAAACGCTGCTGATGTATTTGCGATGCTCGGGATTCTCGATGTCGCGATTGCCGGGAAGTTGGTCGCACTTGTGACCGTGCTCGCGTCCGCCCTGGCCATTGCCCTGGCCGGTGATGGTCGCATAGCCGCAGTAGGGCTTGCCAATGCGGCCAGTCGCCAGCACAAGATTGATGCAGCCGAGCACGTTCTCGACGCCTTTGCTGTGATGCTCGATGCCGCGCGCGTGCATCAGGAAACTCGTCTTGGCCGCGCCCCACCACTGCGCGGCTTGCATGATCTTGTCCTTGGGGATGCCCGTCGTGCGCTCCGCCCATTCCAGATCGTAGGATTCGACGGCTTTCTTCGCTTCCTCAAATCCGCTGGTGTGATTGGCGATGAATTCGTGATCGAGCCAGTCATGCTTGATGAGCTGGTGCAGAATCGCTCCATAAAGCGCCGAGTCACGACCCGGACGGATGGGCAGATGCAAATCAGCGGTGCGCGCAATGGGGGTGAGGCGCGGGTCAACGACGATGAGCTTCGCGCCATTGTCGCGCGCCTGCCAGATCCAGTGCGTGAGTGTCGGGAACGTTTCGCTGACGTTCGTGCCGCAGATCATCACGACCTCGGCGTGGGCGAGGTCGGAGTAATTGTTCGAGCCACGATCCAGACCGAATGCCTTCTTGTTGCCCGCGCCGGCACTGACCATGCAGAGGCGTCCGTTGTAATCGAGGTTCTTGGTCTTGAGAGCCACCCGCGCAAACTTGCCAACGAGATAGCTTTTTTCATTCGTCAGCGAGACGCCGGACAGCATGGCGAACGCATCGCGGCCATACTGCCCTTGAATGCGTTGGATTTCGGAAATCAATCGGTCGTAGGCGGCATCCCAGCCGATCGGACGGAAACCCTTGCCCTCGACGCGCTCAATCGGATCGAGCAGGCGGTCAGGATGATTGTTTTGCAGATAACGCTGGACGCCCTTCGGACACAGCCGGCCTTCGTTGTAATGAAATTCCTCCCACGGTTCG
>JALOTT010000076.1 GCA_025457745.1 Verrucomicrobiota bacterium | reverse complement strand
ATCCGCCTTGGCGCTGGCCGAGTTGGTTCACAAAAACGGCTTCTCCGCCGTGTGCGTCAGCAGCCCTTTCAACTCCGAGTTCATGGAACACGCGTCAACCGCGGCGCTGCCGGCTTATCTGCCGGTGGACGGCCACGATGTGCATGTCGCCCTTACCGAAATTGATCATCGCTTGAATACGTTGTATCCGGATCGGTTGGGCGAAAAGGCGCTGATGGGGTATTCCATGGGTGCGCTCCAGTCTTTGTTCGTCGCGGCCACCGCAGCTACGAATCAGGCGCTTCAGCGCGCTGGCCCGGAGCGCGGGCGGTCCCTCGCCCGCAGCACCCCGCCAGATCGGGACGCCAAAATAAATCCCGCCGCGACTCTCCAGTTCCACGCGCTGCGACCGGGGACCGGTCGCGCTCCAACCAGTCAGTTGCCGTTGATTAAATTTGATCGCTACGTTGCCATCAATACCCCCGTTCGCCTGGCGCAGGGGATTTCCAAGCTGGACGAATTTTATCGGGCCCCCCTGGACTGGCCGGTCGCGGAACGAGCCAGCAACCTCGAAAACACCTTTTTGAAGGTGGCCGCCCTGAGCAAGAGCACCCTCACGCCGCAAACCTCCCTGCCCTTCAGCGCCATCGAATCCAAGTTTCTCATCGGCCTGATGTTTCGACTCACGCTGCGGGATATGATTTTCAGCAGTCAGCGGCGAAATAATCAGAGCGTCCTGCAACATCCGATTCGGAATCTCAGGCGCAATCCCGTGTATCAGGAAATTCTCCAGTATTCCTACCAGGACTATTTTGAGAAGTTCGCGATCCCATATTATTGGACCCTCGGCATGGACTCGACGGCGGAAGCGCTGGAAAAAGCTGGCGATCTGCGGACGTATGACGCCGGTCTGCGCGCCAACCCCAACATCCGCATCATCGTCAATCAAAACGATTTTCTGCTGACGGATGAGGACCTGGCCTGGCTTCGCGCCACGTTCACCCCGGAAGAATTGACGGTTTTCGCGCAGGGCGGTCACCTGGGAAATCTGTTCAATCCGGCGGTGCAAAAAACCATTTTGGGAGCACTGGTGAACATGAAGGCAAGCCCGTAACCGCTGATTGAGCAGGGCTGACTTGTCGCGCCGAAATCGGACCTGTCTCGCTGAAACCAAGTGAAAGCGGATGAAGGCGGAACGCTTAAAGCCACGGAGTGGCGACCGAAAATAGCCCACGGTTTCAACCGTGGGTTGGGTCATCAAAACAATCCAAGCCCCGGCGGGGCGGCAGAAGTTTCAACCACGAAATACACGAAGCACACGAAAACCAATCAACCGCGAACTACGCCAACCACGCGAACACTCTTTCACCCGTAAAACTTCCAAATTCGCCGCAAACCCGAAACCCATTCACCGAGCGATTTCTCCGCGAGGACTGCATCGGTCAATTCTTTGTTTTGGTGCGCGATGTAGTCGTTGCGAAAAGTGCTGATGCGCGACACCAGCTTGTAATCATCTTCGGAAACTGCGGCAAAGCTGCTCTGAACTTCATCGAACACACCGCCGACTGATGCTCCCGATTCGCGGGCGTGTTGCACACACCAGCGCAACAAGCCAATCGGACTCATGCCGTTGTGATCCACGAGCGTCCGCTTCAAATCCCGGCCACGCCGCGTGTAGTTCTCCAGTTCTTTCTTCGGCAGTGCGTTGAGGTCGGGGACGAAAAACTTTTCTTGTGCCTCCTTCTGATCGGGAATTTTCGGTCCAAGGAATTTCAGCAGCACGGCTTTTGAAGCTTCGTCGAGCGGCCCAAGCAAAGGAGTAAACACGGGCGCCAGCGACTGGCCTTCCTTTCCGCGCAAGTAACCAAACAGACTCACCGCCTGCTGGACGAGTTTTTGATGCGTTTTGGGCAGCGCCGCCAAATCCGCCTCTCCGATGAATTGCTTCAGTGCTACGTCTTCTGCACGTGCTTCACCAAATGCCAGCGTCAGTTGCGGCTCGACGGCTTCATCGAGCAAGTTTTGCAGCGCTGGTTCGCAGCTCCGCATCAGAACGTCGAGCCGATTGTCGCCAAACGCCTCGAATGTTTCCTGCGGGACGTAGAGATAATCCCATTTGAGCAATTTGTTGCTCGCGGCCTTGCACCAAGCCACCGCTGCGCGAGCCTTCAACGGCACGTCTTTGTCCACTCGTCCCTTGGCTTCGAGCAGCACGTAATGACTGGGAGTCAGCCGCACCAGAAAGTCGGGAGTGTAAAAAGCAAGTTGGCTATTCGCGCTCAGATAATCCACCCGCAGCGATTGCGGCCCGGCGTTCTTGCAAAACGCGGCCACGTCCGGCGCGCGGTCGAGAAACTGGCTCATCGCCACTTCCAAATCGCGGTTGCACGTGACGAGGTTGAACAACGTCCGCGTCGCGGGCACGGCGGGATGCGTGGCCGAGTGCGTTACCTGAAACGGTTTCCACAAGGCGACCGATCGGCCAGCGCCGCCCTTTCGACGTTCCTCTTTGATCGTCGTTCGCTTTAAAATCAGCGGGACGAACGTCGCACGGATGTTTTCGCGCACGTCCGCGTCGCCGATGCGCCCCAACAAACGCGGTTCAAACAGCGTCAACTTTTCCTCAAAGAGAATTTCTGTGATTAACGTCTCCAACAGCGGCGCAAGAACCTGATGCGACCCTTTCAATCCCGTGATGTACTCGAGTTCTTCGCGATAAAACGAAATCGCGCCGATACCATTTTCCAGCAGCGGCAACCGGATGGTCATCCGCTCAACGACCTCGTCCGTGATCAGATGCCGGCCCTCATAAGGAATGTCTTCCGTGCGCAACTCACCCACTGGCAAGGCATGATAGCGCGCGAATTGCTTGCGAACGTCATCAACCGTCAATCCTTCCAGCGTCGCCTTGCGGCTGAAACCCGCGCTGACATCTGGCAACTCGATGTCCAGCTTGGCAACGTCCTTCTTTTCCTTATCCGGGAAAATCGTGACCGTCGTTTTCGGGACGTGCTCAACATCTATCGTCTCGATGAACAAACCCTCTTGTTCCAACTCCTGCTGGTAAAGACTCACGAACGCCGGATGCTCCACCGTTGTCACCAGTTCCGCCGCCTCGCCGGGCGGAGTCATCCGCCGCAAACCGCGACCGAGCGTTTGCTCCGGCAGAATGTTTGCCTTTGACGTATAAGGCCGCAGCGGCACGATGGTCGTCACGTTCCGCACGTCCCAGCCCTCGCGCAGCATCAAGACCGACACGATGCACGAGTAAGGATTCTGGTCGGAATCAATCTCCCGCGACAACTTGCGCAACGCCTTCAAATCGTCGTCTGAAATCTCGTTCTCACTCTCCTCGAAAACCGGAAACCCGTTCTTCTTGCCGCCAATCCATTTGACCTTCCCCTTGAGATTCGTGTGCAGGTTGGTCGTCTTCCCGTTCAATTCCTTGAACAACGGATCGGTGTCCAGCCGCCGCGCAATCTGATTCGCCGCTTCCGTGTCTTCCGTCATCACGAACAGCAGCGGCTTCTTCCCGCTTATTTCCCATTCCTCCTTGGACTTGAGCCAGCGCGCGTAACCAACCATCAACTGTTCCTGATAAGCTTCCGACGCGTCGTTGCTCGCGCGCTTCGCCCACTGCTTGCCGCGACCAATTACCGGCGTCTTCACGATGCCCCCGTCCACCGCTTCGCCCAGCGGCGTATCGCAAACGACGTGTTGAAAAACCTGTCCGCGATTGTCCTTTGGCGTTGCGGAGAAATCTAGTTGCGCCACCAGCCCGTTCCCCGTGCGGGCCGTAATCGTGCTGTGCAAGTAGGCGATCGCTTCATTCGCCGCCGAACCGGAGTCCCACAAATGATGCGCCTCGTCGTTCAACACCATCACGCGCTCGTGTCCTGTGATGCGCTTGCGCAACTCCGCGCCCGTGTCCAGCGCCTTCGCGCGCGACACCGCCGGTCCGACCCAATCGTAAGTCTCCGCCTCTTTCTTCCGGCGCCCGCTCGTGTCGTAAAGCCGGTGAATGTTCGTCAGGTAAAGCGTCCCGCCCGTCGCCGCGCCGCTCGCTTCGTCCTGCAACACCACCGACAAATTCCAATCTCCGCGCCACGCGACCGGAATCAGCGGATCCTTGTCAAAAATGTCCGCGCCGCCTTCCGCTGGTTTGAAATCCGTTTTCAACCGCTCGAACACCGTGAGATTCGGTGCGGTGACGACGAAATGTTTTGCCATCGGCGAATCGCTCTCGCGGAGTGCGTGAAAGTAGCTCCACACAATTGCCAGGCTCATCACCTTGGTCTTGCCCGCACCGGTCGCGAGCTTGAACGCGTACTTTGCCCAGCGGTCGTCGTCTGGATTCACGCCCAGCGCCGCCGTCTCCGCGCTCGGTCCACCGAACTCGCCCATGAGTGGAGTCAGCGAGCGAATGCCGCGCACTTCGTAGAGATAAATCACCGTCTCAATCGCCTCGCGCTGGCAGAAGTAATAACGGAACGGCGCGCGTGTGCCATCGGGCAACTCAATCAAATGATCGCGCCCAAACCAATGATGCAGCAACTCTCGTGTTGTATCGGACGCGCCCGGATAGTCCGTCTCGCGCCACGCCTTCACGTGCGAGCGCAGTGATTGCGCGATGATGATCCGGGAAGGCCGTCGGCCCTTCTTTGCCTGTGCCGGCTGGCCGCCCTGTGCGCGCGCCCGATGCTGATTCGGCTCTTCGTGCGGAGCGAACAGCGGTTCGAGTGCCGCCAGATTGACGACCGGTTCAGGCATCTTCGCGGTTTTCGGTGATCAACGTCAGTCCCGGAATGTGCTCAAAGTGCTTCCGGTTATGCGTCACCATTGGCAGCTTATGGCGCAAGGCTGTCGCGGCAATCCATGAATCGTGCAAGGCAATGGGACGGTTGCGGGAAGTCTTGCCGACCAGCTCCGCCCACGTCCAAGCCAGCGCATCATCGTAAGGCAGCACCGTGTAGTTCTTCAGATACTGCATAAGGTCCAGCTTTTTTGGTTCGCCCCAATTTCTCTCAAAAGGCCACCGATACAGTTCCGCCACCGTGATGAAGGAAATGAAAAGGGTCTGTCCTGTCAAATGCTCCTCATAAGCTTTCGCGCGTGTATCCTTCTTGTAGAAAAATGAAACGATGTCGGTATCAATGAGCATGGTGTTTTCAGTTCCCCTCCTTTTCGCCGCGCCAGCTTTCAACCGCCTCGTCAAATCCTTGCCAATCCTCCGGCTCGCCCGCGCCGTAGAGCGAAGCGATATTCGTCACCGGCTTGACCCCTTGCCGTCGCGCGTATTCTTCTGCGGGAAGGTTTTCCCAGAAGCTGTAACTCCACCCTGTTTCGTGCGCGGTCGCTGCTCCCGCTGGTTCTTCGACCCGTTCAATGTCCGCAATCTCCAACCAGCGCGGTTCTCCGCTCGTGTGATATTCCATTTTCCCGGTCACGCGAACGAATTGCCGGATGCACTCCTCAACCTCGGCGCTGAGTTCTTCTGAGAACTTGCAGATGATGGGCGATCCGACTGGCGGATGGATCCGCAACTGTCGCCCTGTCTCCTTAAAGTCCGCCATGAGCAGCCGGCCTTGCAACGTCTGCTGCTGTGCTTCCGGTTTGGCAATTCGCTGCCGCACCTTCTCTTGCTTCGGCGGGTCATACACGGCCTTCACAATGCGCGGCCGGTGATTCAAAGTGAACTCGACGCGTGACACTCCCTTCCTGAACACCGCGCCAAAGTCTCGAAGCTTCATCAACACGCCGAGATCGAACCCCAATGGCGCGACATTCGTATCTTCCCCAACGGCTTCAATCCCGTCGAGCAACGCCCGATAAGTCTGTTCGCCAAAGTCCACGTTGTCCAAGGTCATCTGTCCGTCGCTGCGTTCCAAATGCGCCACTGCGGCCGGACTGCCTTCGGTGAACGCCACGATATCGAGCGACAAGGCAACGTGGAGGTCGGTTGGACGGCGGCCCGGTGCAGCACTGGGTGTGTGCTGCAAGGCCCGTGCGACGCGCTGCGCGCAGACGGAGAACTCCCGCGCAGCCTGGATGAAATCATCCAGCCGCATCCGGCTAGGTTTTACTCCCGGACCTTCAAATCGAATTGTAAGGTAAGCATTTGGTGCGTTCACACTCATAGCTTTTCCTTTCTAAACGCTCACGTCAACTGTGATGCTCGTGTCGCAGCCGAACACGTCCACCACCTTCACGCACGCCGTGTATTTGCCGGGCTTGGGATATTTGCCGAAGCCTGCGTCGCTCACCGTTTTCAGCGAGCGGTCTTTGCGCGTGCGATAATCCTGCCAGTGATGCTCGAATGGTTTGCCGTCGTGCCAGTTGAAATCCACCGCCCAAAAATCTATGAAATCGAATCCGCTTTTGACCGCGCGCTCTTTCAACGCTTCCAATTCCTTGCTCGGCACTTCTGCCAGTGATGGAAGGAATTTCGTCAGCTTGATGTCTACTGCCGTTGTAGGCCCGGTCCCCCGACCGGGCGTCTTGCTCCCCGCGCCGGGTGAGGGCACCCGGCCTACACTTCGATAGACGACCTCCGCTTCCAGCACCGCCACTTCCAAGAACGGCGGCGGACTGGTGCGGTTCTTCTCCATGATTTCGCGCGGAATCGGGATGAGCTTGATCAGCACGCCCTCGCTCGCCTCCAGTTCGTGGCAGACCAGCCGTAAATCCATCTCGAATTCCCACGCAAGACAGTGAACCTCTTTCGCGCCCGCTTCGCGTGCGGCTTTCGCGACGGCGCGCACCTCATCGCGGGTGAGGATGCTATCAATCCCGTCCACGAACACGAATGCCCGGCCTTTGCGACCGTGGAGATACGCGCCTGGGTTGGGCAACACTTCCGCCTTGTAAAAGCCGAGCACCACTTTGCGATGCTCCTCGTCCGCGCCTTTGAGCCGTTCCTTCTGCCACCACTGCCGCTCATAACGACCGAGGTTGTAAACGTCGAATGCGCGATACGGATTGCCCTCGTCGTGTAACTTGCGCTGCAACTCAATCAATCGCTTGCGGCTGGTGTGAATGGCGAACCGCCCTAAGTCGGCCATAATCCAGCGTCGACCCAACCGTTCCGCCACCGCGCCGGTCGTGCCACTGCCGCAGAAAATGTCGCCCACCAAGTCGCCATCACTTGAGAGCATGGTAATGATGCGAGTAAGCAGCTCCTCCGATTTCTGCGTGTCATAACCTAGTTTTTCGGGATCGGTTGGAGATGTGATTTTCTTAACATCAGGCCACCAGTCGTTCACAGGAGTGCCTTCAGACCGAAGCTCAGCGTCCGGACCTTTTACTGCTGTTCTTCCGCGTTCGATTGTTCCAGGTGAATAAGGACGGTAAACTGGATGAAACGTCCAATCTGCGGACTTTGAATACCAAAGAATTGTGTCGTATTTCCGCGGCATCTCGTTTTGCGGAATCCCACCTCCGCTGTAGCACCAAGCGACTTGATTCCGCAGCCCACTACCTCCATCAGCTGCAGCACCGCGACCAAAAACCTCATCCATGATCGACCGCAGGTAGCCATTCACACGCCAGTCGCAGTGAACACAGATGCTGCCCTTTTCCGAAAGCAATTCTTTCATCAGACTGAGCCGCTCGAACATCATGTGGAGGTAGGAGTCCGTGCCCTTGCCCCACATGTCCCGGTAGGCGACCATTTCGAGGGTGGACTGGTCTTTCTCGATTGTTTCTTTCTCGTCGCCAATCGGCACGTCCATCGTGAAGTCCGCGCCCACGTCGAACGGCGGGTCAATGTAGAAGAGGTCAATCTTGCCCTTGAACTCGGCCAGCAGGCTGGCCATCACCAGCTTGTTGTCGCCCCAGATGAGCCGGTTGCGGAAATTTTGGTAGGGCGCGTCAGTCCTCTGCGCGCCGTCCCCGCCTTGCCCACCCTCGGCGCGCACGGAGTGACGCGCCCTACCTGCCGCCAGCAGTTTCTGCTCAAACATTTCGATCTGCCCGTCGGCGGCGGCACGGCTGCGCGGCTCGTCAATCGTCTCAATCTTTTGCAGTGGCATCGCGCACCCGGCAATGTCCACCGCGCGGCGATTGCCATACTCGTCATATTTCCCATCCCACACCAACTCGGTCTTGAGTTGCGAAAGCGGATGCGGATTGTCGAGGCCGTAGCGTGTTTTGAAAGTAGCAGCCGACGTGAGGAGGCTCTGACTTTTCGGGGAATCAGTTTGAGCCTCGTTACCTCGGCTGCTACGGGAATCTTTGGGTGCTGGCATCGCGCGTTGGCGCAACCGCAACCACGGGAATTTCCTTAATAGAAGGGGCGCGAACTCAACGCGCCCTGCCTCGAGGCACCGAGAAGCGCCTGTCACAGAAAGCACGCCAAGCCGCGCCCGATGGGGCGCGTGCTCGGTCGGTTTCTGTGACGGGCTTGGGAAAATTCTCGGTTTTCGAGGCAGCCCGTAGCCGAAGCTACGCAGAATTGTTTTGTAAAAAGTTTCTGGTCGTTTTGTTTTAGCGGACGCGGGCAGAGTAGCGGAGCGGGCGGCGGTTGCAAAGCGGAGTTTGATCGCGTCGCCTTGCCGTCGGCGGGAACTCTGCCGTCCTTTCCGCCTTCGCTGCGCTTCGACGCGACGAGACAGGGCTTGGACTCGCTCGCGCCCGGTCGCCCAGCCCTGCTGAATCAGCGAGTAGGGTTACACCCCATAGAGAAGTCCGCGCCCGTCCCGTAGCGTCAATCCAGAAAGCGATACAAAATGAACATGAAATTGAATATGAAGAAAATCCTGTTTTTAACCGGCGTTCTCAGCCTCCTCGGTACCAGTGGATGTCTGGTTTCCGAAGGCGGACGGCACGGGCACGGCAGACACGGTGGTCATTCGGAAGTCATGGTCGTAGGACCTCCGCCAGTAGTCGTGCACGCTCCGGTAGTCGTAGTGCGCCCGCCGGAAATCATCGTGCGGTAGTTCGCGCTGGTGCGGAGCAACGGCAGCCCGGTCGCTTTGCTGTGGCTCGTCGCTTTTCCTCCCACTCACTTGGTCTTGCCAAACTCTTCACCGCGCCACCGCCAGCGGTCCGGGTCTTTGACCCGATGGTAGGGTAACACCCCATAGCCCCCGCAAGGTCTTCGGGTGCATTATAGTGATGTGAAACAGAAAATATTTCCAAAAACGAAAGTCAACCGTACCGATAAAAATCACAACCATGAAACACAACCATAACCATGACAACGCCCGCAGCGCCGGCCTGCAACTGGTGCCGGTTCGCTTTGAGTTCACGCATCCGACAGCCACCAGCGTTTGCCTCGCGGGAACGTTCAACCATTGGCAGCCCGAAGCCAAAACCCTGCACTCCTCCGGCGTCGGTCACTGGTGGAAGGAAACGGCCTTGGCGCCCGGCACCTACGAATACTGCCTGGTGGTGGACGGTCAATGGATGCCCGACCCGTTGGCCAAAGAAACCGTGCCCAACCCGTTTGGCGGGAGAAACTCAATTTTGAAGGTGGCCACTTCACCGGAAGCCGCCCATCTCGCCGACGCGGAAAATTTACCACTGAAAAACGCAAACAAACAGAAAACACGGAAAATATGAACAAACAAACACAAGCAATCAGTAATGACATGGGCCAACTGGCCGAAGACGCGCGCGCGTTGATGGCCGCCACCGCCGACGTGGCCGGGGAAAAAGTCAGCGAAGCTCGCAAGCGTCTTGCCGCCGCATTGGAGCGCGGCAAGGAAATCTATGGCCGCGTAAAAGAGAAGGCGGTTGAGGGCGCCAAGGCGGCCGACGAGGCCGTGCATGAGCATCCTTATCAGGCGATTGGCATCGCCTTCGGGGTCGGGGCGATTCTCGGCTACCTCATCTCACGCCGTTGCTCCCGCAGTTGCGATTGATGCCGTCATGGAACCGGCCACCGACAACCTCGGACAAATCGGCGCTTCGTCGAAGCGTTTCGCGCAACGGCTGTTGACCATCGGGGAAAACCGGCTCGAACTGTTGACGGTGGAAGTGCAGGAGGAGCGCGAGCGTCTCCTGCACGCCATCGTGCTGGCCCTCGGCGTGGCCGCATTCGGGCTGCTCGCTGGCATTACGCTCACGGCTGCCATCGTGGTTTGGTTGTGGGCCTGGTCACCGGTGGCCTTCCTCCTGATCTTGACCGGCCTCTACGGAGCAGCCGGAGTTTGTCTTTACCGGCGGCTCACCGGGTCGTTGCATGACTGGCAGACGTTTTCCGCCACCCTCGAGCAACTGCGAAAGGACCGCGCCTTTCTGGAACAAATCCTCGAATGAATCCGCTGGAATCACGAAAACAATTGTTGATCGCGGAAAGCGAACTCAACCGCGCCCAACTGGTCGGGGATCTGACGGCACTGACGGCGGGCGTTCACACGCTTACCGACCGCGCGAAATCGTTCAGCGCGATCGCCTCGTCCGCCGCGGTGCTGGTGGCAGGGTTGGCGGCCTTCCGGTGCGGCAAGTCGGTGGACGCCGACGCGAAACCTTCCTGGCTGCAAACCATTCTCAAAAGCGCGGGCCTGATTTCCACCCTCTGGCTGGCGTTCCGCTCGCAGGGTCGCGAACAAACAGACAAATAGCAGAAACCAAGAAAGGCGGATTTATGTTGCGAAGCATCAAACAGCTATTCGGAAACAAACTCGGCGCGTCGGATGGCGAGATCGGCCATGTGAAGGATTTTTATTTCGACGATCAGAACTGGGCGGTTCGTTATCTGGTCGCGGACACGGGCACCTGGTTGCCGGGTCGCCAGGTGCTCATCTCGCCCTATGCGCTTGGCCGCCTGGATCAGGCTGAGAAAATCCTGCGCGTGAACCTGACCCGGAAACAGATTGAGAACAGCCCTTCGATTGAGTCGCACAAGCCGGTGTCGCGACAATACGAGGAGGAGTATTACCGGTTTTACGGCTGGCCCTACTACTGGGAGGGCAGCGGGCTGTGGGGGCTGAGCGGCTTTCCAATTTTGGAACTGCCGGCAAACCCGCTTCCGGGCAATCCAACCGCGGCGATTGGCCCGCAACCCGAACGCGCCGATGCGCATCTGCGAAGCGCGCAAGCCGTGAACGGCTATCACCTCCGAACGAACGATGGGATAATTGGTCACGTCTGCGATTTTATGATGGACGCCCCGAGCTGGGCGATTGGCGAGTTGGCCGTCAAAACCGGACACCGTTTTTCCGGCAAAGAGGTGCTGATCCCGACCAAAGACGTGGCCCGGATCAGTTATGAGGAATCCACGGTGTTCGCAACTCTGACCAGGGAAGCGGTCGAGCAAAGCCCCGCACCCCATCAGGCTCACGTTGGTGCGGCAGATTCACCTCGCCCAGCCATTCTGCCTTTATGAAACACAATAAATCATCCCCCAATTAAAGTTGGGGCGTGGGGCGCGAACACGTATCAAAACGAAGGAAACAGTGTGAAGAAAACATCTGCAATAGTGCTGGTCTTAATCACTGGCCTCAGCGCGGTGCCGTTGCTGGTTGGCCTGACGGGTTGTGCCGTCAACCGCAATCATAGCACGGCCCTCCGTATTGACGACAATCGCGCGACGGAGCCTGGCTACAATCAAACCACGGACCAGGGCATTGAAGACAGCCGCACGGCGGCGCGTGTCCGGGAGGCCCTGGCGGCAGGGCTTGATTACAAATACGACGGAGTAAAAGTCACAGCCTCCGAAGGCATTGTCCGGTTAAGCGGCTCTGTCAACACGAGCGCTCAGAGGAAGAGTGCCGGAGAGATCACCAGCATAGTCGGGGGCGTGAAAAGCGTCGAAAATACCCTCACGGTCAAAAACTGAGTGATTCCAGGCAGGAGAGCGGAACCATGAGTCAACTGTTTTCGAGCTTGCGGGTTCGCTTGGTGCTGCTGGTGCTGCTGGCGTCCATCCCACCGGTGGCGATGACCCTGCATATCGCACGGCAAGACCGGCAGGACGCAGTTGCGGCTTTGAAGCAACGTGCGCAAGCCATCGTCAAACTTTCCGCCCGGAAAGAGGACGAGATGATCCTCGGGACGCGACAACTGCTGCACGCGGTGGCGGCGTCTTCGCAGGTACAATCCGGTCGTTGGGACGACTGCAACTTATTGCTGCGAACGCTCTTCGCCGACTATCCGCGCTATGCCAATTTGGGGGTGATCAAGCCCAACGGCGATATCCTGACCAGCGCCGTCCCGGTCACAAACAACGTCAACCTGGCCGACCGGACCTACTTCCAACGCGCCCTCTCG
>JALOTT010000427.1 GCA_025457745.1 Verrucomicrobiota bacterium | reverse complement strand
TTTGACCACTTGCTTCTTTGCCACGCCGGGAAAGGCCTTCCACAAATTGAAGTAGCTGTGCAGCGCCGTGCCGCCTTCCACGACGGTTCCGCCGGGGTAACCTTTGCGCTCGATCAACATCGTTTTCGCGCCTTGCCGTGCCGCCGCGATGGCCGTCACCACGCCAGCCGTGCCTGCGCCGGCGACCACGACATCGAACTTGCGGATGGGTAGCTTCTTGGCGGGTTCCTCGTACCAGCCTTCCAGCGGTTCCTCTCGTTCTGCCGGTTGGCCCACGGCCAAACCAGCTGGAAGTCCAGCACCCAGCAGGGCAATTTGCCTGGAAAATTCTCGGCGATGCATATTCTCTCCACGGTTAATGTTGAGTTTGGTTCACTCGCTCGTGTCAGGTATCAAGTCCTTTTCCAGTCAACTGCCGTCTCCTGCGGCGAATACCACGCCCGAGCGGTGATCCGCCCCTGCGGATGCTGGCCCAGAATGCGCACGGTCTTGACCTCGCCGGGCAGGAGGTCGAAATAGTTGTCCTCGAAAAACCAGCCGAAGGCGTCGCCATGGGCGTCGCCTTGCAGATGCACCGCGCGGGCGAACTTGTCCGTGGTGATGACCAGAACCCCATTCTCCACCGTCACGTTCAGTTTGGCCTCGGGGAAGGTCAGCCGTCGTTCGATGTCGGCAAAGGCATTGGCGCGCGCCAGCACCGTCCCCGACTTGTCCGACATCGTGGCGAACAGGATGTGCTCCTTGCGGAAGGCGCGGATGCCGGCTTGGTCCAGTCGCACGACGACCCGGGACTTGCCCGGGGCCACGCTCACTTCGCGCACGATCTCTTTGCGAAATTCGTTTTCCTCGAGATGGTAAAGCTGAATTCTGACCGTGCCGCTGACTGTTTCGGTGCTGTCGTTGACAACCCACAAGTAGATGAACGTGCCGATGTCGAAGGACAGCATCACGGGTGCGTAGGCGCGACGCAGCGCGTAATAGGCGTGGTAAGGCTCGAGAAAGAAGTCCACCTTCGCGCTGTAGACCTGGGGCCACGAGTCGTTGTATTTCCAAACGATGTAACCGCCGCAACAACGGCGGTCGGATTGTTCCTCCGCCGGACGGCCTCGCCGCTGGCGCTCGACGGTGTCCTGGTAGTACAGCCCCTCCGCCATGCCGAGCCGGTAAACCAGCCCGGCGAGGTCGGCGGCGTCGTAGAATTGCTCGACCGGCCCGGTTTTCTTCCAGCTTTCCGCACAAGTGTATGGCAGCCAGGTCCTAGGGAAGGGATGGCGGTTGCCGTGGAGGTAGAGCGTGGAATAACCCTCCGGCCAGAGATGCTCGGGCTTCATGAACCGCTTCAAGCTGTGAAGCACGGGTGCGGCAATCCGGGTGTCTTCGCTGGCGAAATTCAGATAATCGTAGCCGGGCACGAGCCACATGTTGGTGTAGCCATGGGTGTTGCCCTCGCGCGGATCGTTGGCGTTCACGCCGCCGTAGGGCGAACTGGGCTGATAGTAGCGCTCGGGATCGAGCTGTCTGCAGATCGCCCCGACCTCTTCCGCCGCCGCCAAACCGGGCCAAGGACCGTGGTCCGTAAAGTCCTTGTTGTAATCCTCGTGCGCCCACATCGCGGCTTCGTTGCACCCGCACCAGCAGAGGATGGAAGGATGATGCCTGAGACGCTTGAGCTGACGGGTCGCCTTCTCGCGGCAACGCGACCGACTCGCCTCATCCGGTTTCAACGGCAACTGGGCAAAGTCCTGCCACAGCAGAAATCCCCGGGCGTCCGCCATTTCGTAGAAGTTGTCGTGTGGCGCCATGACTTGCCCCCACAGGCGGAAGGCATTGAAGTTGGCATTCTCCGCCAGGGCAAACAGCCGTTCCATGCGGGCTTGATCCCACACGCGGCTCATCAGGTTCGGCGTCACCCAGTTGCCACCGCGAAGCAGCACCGGAGCGCCGTTGACCACGAAGTGCAAGGGCTCCGGCATGGTCACGCGCCGGAAGCCAATGGTCCGTTGCAGCGTCTGCTGCGGGCGATCCCCGGCCAGCAGCGTAACCTGCACCCGATACAGCGGCTGACTGCCATAGCCACGCGGCCACCACAACTGCGGGCGATCCAGCTTTACGACGCAGCGGCAGTTGAAGCTACCTGCGGTTGTCTCCGCCGGAGTGATTGATTCCGCCACCGGTTTGCCCTGGGGATCAAACAGTCGCACGCGCACGCTGACCGGCGACGACCGTGCGCTGCACGACGCATCCACGGTCACGGTCCCCGTGCTCAACGCCTCGTCCAGCGAGACATCGACCGCCGCCTCGTCCAGCGTGTTGCCGTCGGAAGTCTCCAACCTTATCTGGTCGAAGATTCCGAGCGACGCCAGCGGCGGATTGGGGCCCAGATAGCTGCCGTCGGGGCGCTGGCGCCCTGTCTCGGGCGCACCTTTTTCAGACGTGTCCGCGTTGGAACGAAAACGGAGCACCAGCAAATTCTCCGGACGCAGCGCTTGACTGACTTCGACTGTGAGGGGCGCGTGCTCATCCGAGTGCGACGCAATGCGGTCGCCGTTGAGATAAACCTCCACCCGGCCATCGAGTCCCAGAAACCGCAGACGGCTCAAGCGCCCCGGCCGCGCTGAAAACTGCAGGGCATACACCCAATCGCGTTCTCTCGTCCAAAAACACTTCTCGGTGCCGCCCGGCAGCCAGGGTTCCTCGATCTTGTCATGGGCCAACAGAACGTCATGCACCATGGCCGGCATGGCCGCGGCGGGCAGCCACCCATCGTCCGTCGCCGCCCGTCCCGTCTGGCTCAGGAATTCGGCGGTCAAATCGGCCTGTGGCTCAATGGATTTGAGGCTCCAACCACGCAACAGTTCGGTCGTCTCCACCGCGTCACCGGCGGCAACCGGTACCACCTGAGCCAATACGTTCACGGGTGTCGCAAGCGCGCCGCCGACAGCGGCGGCCTGCAACAAGAACTGCCGACGGGTCCGAAGTTCTTGTGGCGAGGTTTCAGTGTTCATTGGGGAGGCCTTGGTTGCGGGTAGTTGGTCCGGCAGTAAGACGCTGTGAGACAATAAACTTTCGAAACGGAAAACGTGGGATAGAGTCTTCGTCGGTAGGATGCGCGCACGCCGCGCGCATCATCGTAGGCCGCTCGCTCCGCGAGCGGGTCTCGGCTCGCGGAGCGAGCCGCCTACGGTTGGGTTGCGGCCGCAGGTCGCGTTAGGCTTCCAGCCTGTCTTTTCGGCCGACAGGCTGGAAGCCTATCCCACGCAATCCGGTAACTTATTGATTTTCAATACTCAAACAGCACCACATCGTAGGCGTTCAGCACCGGCACAGTGCAGGTGACCTGGCCCTCGGTGCCAATCTGCAGCGGCAACGACTCACCGGATTTCAGCAAGCGCGCACGTTGGACGGGCGAGGCCGGGGTGATTTCTACAACCACATCGCGGATCGGCACGGGCGTGCCGATGACTTTGTCCAGTTGACCGCTGTGGTTGTAGAGACTCACCCACTCGAACTTGCCCGCGCGGTCGGCGCGATGATTCATCTCCACCAACGCCGGGCCGTCCACCCGCACGCGATGCGGCAACTTCAGTAATTCA
>JALOTT010000075.1 GCA_025457745.1 Verrucomicrobiota bacterium | reverse complement strand
TTTCATCCGACAAACCGATTTTGAGAATTCGTGCTGACCAATGATGACGCCAATTTGGTGCAGGCTATGTAGTGTTATTTATACGCGGACATGTAGTCCAATCGCTCTATTAAGCGGAAAAAACTCGTGCCGGTGGCAGGCGGGGTGATGAAAGTCTTCAGCGCGTTGTTACCAGTGAGGTTCGTGAAGCCCGTCACGCCCTGCCAGCTTCCGGTCAAGAGATTGGGGCGACTTTCCAGATCGTAGAGCAGATTCTTGCCGATGAAGCCCGCCGCCGTGCCTGACAGGGTCGTGAAGCTGATGATGACCACGCCGTTGGTCTGCGCGCTGGCGTGGGTTGGCGGCACCGTTTCGTTGTTGGCGAAGGGCAAGGTGGAGATCGCCTTCACGTCCACGAAATCGCCGGTCTCGCCATTGAACGCGGGGTCGAAGCGCAGTTGCGTGATGACGCCGCTGTAATTGTTCGAGGCGGCGAGGTTGAGTTCGTAGGTGTGAAATTGTCCATCGGCGAGGACGGGGAATTTCGCGCTGCGCGCTTCGGATAACCCCCCCGCGCCGTTGGTTTCCCAAAAGAGCTGGCCCGTGGCGCGACCAGCGGGGTGGGCGATTTGATAGGCGGCACGGATGTAGAGTTTAGGCGTGGCACTGGCGAGGAATGCGCCCGGGGGCGACCACATCTGGGGATCGGCGCTGGCGAGGTTCACGCGGACGCGGTGGTTCGTGAGCGGCCAACCGGCGTCGGTGGTTTGCTGATAAGTCCAGTGCCGCCGGTTCGATTCGAAAACGAAATCACATCTTGGGCGGCAGGGTTGGGCGTAAACCCAATCGCGGATTTGCGCGAGCGTGCCGAGGATGAGGTGGTAGGTGTAGGTGTATTCGATGTTGCTGTCGAGAATCTCACGATGCACCGGCGACATGTATCCGGTGGGGGCGTCACTAGGCCCACCGCCGCCGGGCGTGCCGGCGAATCCGCCGATGAATTGCAGCGCGCCGGGATGATAGACGCCCAACCCCCAGTGGTTCGTGTCGAGTAGCGCCGCCCAGCTTTCCGTCGCGCGCCAGGAAAGCCACGGCGGGGGTGTTTTTGGAAAATTTGTGACTGCGCCACCGGTGAATGGCGCGGCGCCCGCGTAACTAAAAAGCCGATAGAGCTTGCCGATGGTGTAAACGGCGGGCAGTTCCTGGTCGCGCGCGGAAAATTGTTGCGTGGCGTCCGTGCGCGCGTTGAGCAGGCGGTTGCTGACGATGACAACGTTGCCGGTGAGCGAAAGCCAGGATTCGAACGTGCATTCGCCGGGCACGTTGTTGAGCGCCCATTGCATCGGGCGACATTTCACGTAGAGCGTGTGGCTGTCGTTGGTATGCGCGAGAATTTGCGAGGGGTGGTTGTAAACATCGCCGGTCTGGATGGGATTCCACGGCCAGTTGGTCCACGCGGGATGGACATTGTTGCTCGGGTTGTAAGGCTGTGGTCCAGAGTAATAGGACTGTTGGATCTGCCGGCCGAGGTCGTGGTTGTTGATGATGTTGTTCGTCGTGCCGGACGGCGACAGGTAAGTGATCGAGCCGCCTTTCGCGAGGTCAACCCCGACTTTCACCACGCCGTTATCGAGATAACTTTCGGCGGCAAGCGCACCAACCGACGGGAACAAAACCAGAGCGACCACAGAAAGCAATCGTGCTGATCGGCTGGCACTCATAATCAACTCACGCTCCGCACGGCTTGGATGAACGAGCGGATTTTCCCCGCATCCTTCTTTCCGGGCGCGGATTCCACGCCGCTGGAAACATCCACGCCGAAGGGCTGAACTTGGCGCACGGCGGCAGCGACGTTTTCCGGCGTCAAACCGCCCGCGAGGAAAATGGGCCGGCCAAACTTTTTCGCCTCGATGGCCAGGTCCCAGTTGAACTTCGCACCAGTGCCGCCGCGCTCGCCGGGTGCGAAGGCATCGAGCAACCAGGCGTCGGTCTGGTAGTTTAGCAGAGCTTTCAGTGATTCAACGTCGCGGATGCGAAACGCCTTCATGCTCATCACGCCGAACTGCAGGCAGTAATCCGGCGTTTCGTCGCCGTGAAATTGCAGCAGGTTCAGTCCACACCCGGCAATGGCCTGCGTTACGAGTTCCTCGGTTGGATTTACGAACACGCCGGCCTTGACGATATGCGGCGGCAATTGCCGCGCAATGTCCGTGATCTTTTCCACGGTCACAAAGCGCGGACTGGCTTCGCAGACAACAAAGCCCAGCATATCCGCGCCCGCTTCGATTGCGACCTGTGCGTCGGCGAGGTTGGTGATGCCGCAGATTTTTACCTTTACGCTCATCGGTGGCGTGATGTTGACCCGCGTTCAGACTCAGGGCGAATCATTTTTTGACCGGAACCCCCGGGCTTCCGCCGGGATTGTTTTACCGTTATGCCTGGCTTCGGTTTCATCCCCGTCACCAGTCGTTATCGCGGACTTGAATCGCCCAAGAGCCGGCATGGCTGATAGCGCCCCTGCCTGACGGTGTGCCTCCACGGTCTTGCGGTAAAATAGCCGGGGCAAAAAAGAATTGTTCTTGAACTGCGAGGACCCCAAGACGAACTTCCTCTCCACCTAGCCATGACCATCAAATCGAAAAAATCTGTATCCCCTATCCCCGCGCGCTTGGTGACAATCGTCCTCATCGCCACGCTGATGCTCGCGGTGCCATTGATCGGCTGCCGCGGCTAATCGCGTGACGTCGCCAAGCAGTACGAAAAGCACTGTGCCGGTTGTCACGGCTCGGACCTCAAGGGGGGACAAACCGACAGCCTGCTCGATGAGCAATGGAAGCACGGAAATGGCGACGACGAAACCCTCTTCCGAATCATCCGGGATGGCGACGAACCCAACGGCATGCCGCCGATGAAGGGCGAGTTGAACGACGCCGACATTCGGGCGTTGGTGATCTACATCCGCGAAAAGGCGGCCCAAGCCGCCAACCGGAGGACCCATCCTGCGAAACCGTTGGAAAACGGAATCGTCAATAGCCGCGAGCACCGCTTCCGGCTCCGGACGGTTGCGGACGGACTGGTGACACCGTGGTCGCTGGCCTGGCTGCCAGACGGCCGCATGCTGGTCACGGAACTGCCAGGCCGGTTGCGCATCGTCGAAGGCAGACGACTTCAGTCCGAACCCGTCGCGGGCACGCCGCGCGTGCGTTACAAGGGACAGGGAGGTTTGATGGAGGTCGCGTTGCACCCCGGCTGTATCACCAATGGCTGGATCTATCTCGCCTACAGCGAGCCCGGTGCTGACGATTTGACGCGCGACGGCGGCATGACAAGGATCGTGCGCGGGCGGCTCAAGGAAGACCGCTGGATTGACGAACAAACCATCTGGCGCGCCCCGCTGTAGAGTTTTCGCGATGGTGGCGTGCATTTCGGTTGCCGCCTCGTGTTCGACGGTGCAGGCCATCTATTCTTTACGCATGGCGAGCGAGGGCACATGAACGATGCGCAGGACCTCACACGACCCAACGGCAAGGTCCATCGCGTGTTTGACGAGGGCGTATCCCGCCGGACAACCCGTTTGTCGGCATCTCAAACGCCATCACTTCCATCTGGAGCTACGGGAATCGCAATCCACAGGGGTTGGACCGGCATCCCGTCACCGGCGAACTCTGGTCCACGGAACATGGGCCGCGCGGTGGCGATGAGTTGAATTTAATTCAGAAAGGCCGCAATTACGGCTGGCCGATCATTACCTACGGCATGAACTACAATGGCACGCCCATTACCGCGCTCACGGCGAAGGAAGGGCTGGAGCAGCCGGTCATTCACTGGACACCGTCCATCGCCGTTTGTTCCGCCCGGTTCTATTGCGGCGACAAGTTTCCACGGTGGAAGAATCACCTTTTTGTAACCGCACTGGCGGCGGAGGAATTGCGACGCATCGTGCTCGACGGCCATCGGGTCGCCGAGCAGGAGGTCGTTTTCAAGAACCTTGGCCGCGTGCGCGATGTGGCCACCGGCCCGGACGGCCTGCTCTACGTCGCGTTGAACAGTCCGGACAAGATTGTGCGGCTGGAGCCGGTGACGGAGTGAAAGCCGTGAAACTTTCGGCGCACGGACCCATGTCCCAAACGCGCGCGTTCACACTGATCGAGTTGCTGGTCGTCATCGCCATCATTGCAATCCTGTCGGCGCTGCTGCTTCCCACGCTGGCCCGATCCAAGCGCCTCGCAATCAAGACCGCCTGCCTCTCGCAACTTCGGCAGCAAGGGGTTGCCTGGCGCATGTACCTGGACGAAAACGCCGGGCGTTTTCCCGACCGCCGCGACTTGAAGGAAAGTTTGCCCGGCGGCTACAAGCCCTGGTCCACCTGGCCACCGAGCGACCCGCGCGCTGCTTGGGCAGCAGTCGTTCTGAGCAATGAACTCCGGTCGGTTGAACTCTGGAACTGCCCAGCGGTGGCGCGAACTGGTTTCGCAAATGCAGAACAGGTTTGGCAGGCGTCGGGTAGGGCGTCGAACTCCCCGGTCGTACGTTATTGGATGTGGCGGTTTGATCGGAAGGACGATCCTGTAACGCCGGACAACTTCTGGGGGCGAACGGAAGCTGACTGCGTGGCGTCTTTGCGCGCCGCCAACAATCCTAACGCCGGCGTGCCGAATGGTCCGTCTGACGTGGAACTTGTCGTGGACGTGTATTTTCCGAACACCGTGCCAAGCCTTCCACCTGACTTGCGCGGGCGCAGTGCGCATCCAGGCGGGCGCAATCGCCTGATGCTGGACGGCCACGTCAATTATTACCGCGACCGCCGCACGCCGGCTGGTTGAACACACAGTTCGTCCTCGGACGGGAAAACGTTTCATCGCTCCGCCGCTCCGCCGCACTTGCGCGATCTGCGTGCCGCCAGTAAAGTCCCTTTGGCTGCGCCCGTAGCTCAGTTGGATAGAGCATCTGCCTTCTAAGCAGAGGGTCCCGCGTTCGAGTCGCGGCGGGCGCGCCAACCCTCTGTTGTCCGGCAGATGCTCCTTTCCATTCATCGGGCAGGAGCGCCTAGAGCTTCACGAATCCGCTTGGCTTTGTCCTCAAGGTGGCGGGCGACGTTCTTCTCCAGAACTTCATTGATCAACTCGCTCACGTTCAACCCAAGCCTTTCCGCTAACTCAAGTCGTTCCTGATTCGTCGGCCACGGGCGAAACGTCCGCGCCGGCTTTGTCTCACTTCTCATAACCGTCCTTTCGTTCAGGTTCGACCGCTGGGGATACAATAAGCACCTGTCCAACAAAGTCAAGAAAAGTCAAAGAAAGTCCTTGACCTTACTTTGAATACCTGTCATACAAATATTCAGATGAACGCGCGACCGGCGAAAAAACCAACAGTGGCGGGGCTGATTCTCGTTTCCTGCCGTCTCCCTCTGGCCGCGCGGCCCGCCTGAAAAAAAAGAAAAAAACATGCCGAACCTCAACCCACCCACCCACCCGGAGCCGTTGCAAGTCAATCACGGCCCGCCGTTCCTGGCCGGCGACCTGATCAAGATCATGGGCTGGATGCAAAGCGACGGGCAGTTTGATCTGCTCGGGCAGTTTCACAAATTGCTGGCGCCCGTCTCCTGGTGTCCGGCTGAACCCTGGCGCTGGTGGAGAAATTGAAAAAAATATGACTGAAACCGAAATCACACTCAAAGAAGTGGCCTTGCTGTTGCCAGGCTACTCAGCCACGCCCTGTGAACGCACGGCGCGGCGTTTCCTAAACCGTTTCCGGCATATCTGCCCCCCGATCCGCTACACCGGCCGCCTGGTGCGTTACAGCGAGGCGCTCGTGCACAAGGCGCTGGCCGCGCAACGTGCGGCAGCGGTGCGCGCCGGCCAGCGGGAAATCAATGGCAGGCGAAAGGCCCGGCGATGAAAACAAAACCCCTGCCAACAATACCAACCCCGCACCAAACCAGTTACGCGGCCCGGCTGCGGGTGGAGGCGTTCCGGTTCACGGAACTGGCAAAACAATACGCGCTGACGGCGTTGAAGCACAAAGACGACGGCGACGGCCTAAACCCCAAGACCTGGAAAAAATACGAACAAATGGCGAAAGAGCATTTGATTCGCGCTGAGACGTTCGGGGCGGCAGCGGCGCTGGTGGATGAAAACCCTCACTGAACATGATAACTCAAATCCTGGTGACCCTGGAACTGGACCCCGACGCGACGACCTACAATCTGGGCCCGTCATGTCAACCCCCCACGCGCAAGTTGCTGTTGGACGATCTGAACACGGTCTTGCGCCAGTGGGCGCTGACAAATCCTTACGAGCTGCGCGACCCCGACAATCTGAATTTGAAATTGGAACTGGCTGAGGCGCGGGAGCCGGGCCGGGCGAATCTGCGCGGCAAGCTGCGCGTTGATCTGGAAAACATCGCCAACGATCTGAACACGCTGGCCCGGCTGTGTCGGGAGGCGGTTTGAAATTTAGCGGCGGGGCAACCTCGGACGATCCCTTTGGCAACTGAGGGTCGGGCAAAAGAGTAATCTGCGCCGCTGCCCCGCCGCGCTTAAAAAACAACTTCAAAAATTTTATGGCACTACGACAGCGGGAATGGGCGGCGCGGGCCCGGCGCGATCTCATGCAACAACTGGG
The DNA here is from genome assembly GCA_025457745.1 of Verrucomicrobiota bacterium. GTDB lineage: Bacteria > Verrucomicrobiota > Verrucomicrobiia > Limisphaerales > JADLHS01 > JALOTT01. The sequence goes on along the minus strand of JALOTT010000075.1, from coordinate 6,305 downwards.
CCGGGCGTGCGCCTGGTGCGGCAGCAAGAAGCGGCTCACGTTTGACTGCATCGTGCCCACCGGGGACGGACTGCGGGGGCACCACGCTTACGAGTGGTCTTGGCGGATCAGTTTTTACCGGAGGCAGTTTCAGGAGGACAACCTGCAAGTGCTTTGTGATGTGTGCAATTCGCGCAAGGGCAACACGACGCTGGACTTTCGCACGGTGCCGGAGATGAACTGGGAACACCTGGGGGAACTGACGCCGTTCTAAAATGAGCCGATATAGCAGACACAACCCCGAAGAACCAATCCGGCCTGAAGCGCAAGGCTCATTCGCTGCACCGTCGGGCTCGGCACGGCTGGACTTCATTCAAACACTCAATGCACTGGAGGCATACCCAGGTGGAAAGAACTTCGTGACTGCCTGCCGCGTGCTCGCAGGCGAAATAGCCAAAGGACAAGACTGGACGATCAGCGACCACGCGCTGCGGATCGCACGGGCAACATTCGTAACAACCGAGGACCGTAAAAATGCGAACCAAGAAACGTAATCCGAAGCCGCCGGCATATATCTGGGCGGACTGCGATCCAGACGCGCCGCGCTTCGTGCGGTGGGCCTTCTACAACACGCTGTCCGACCAACGGGGCAACCGGCCAGACCTAAAACCGATCAAGCTGCGATTACATATATGGACACGGGCGAAGAACCGGCATGGCGGGCGGCGCTGCGGGCGTTGATCGCGCACAAGCTGAGTGAGCTGGGGCCGCTGGACACGCACGAACTGGCCCGCGCGTGCCAGGTGAACCCAGACGCGGTAGCGCCCCGGATGAGTGAGATGGAAGCCCTGGGCCTGGCGCGCGACACGGGCCGGCGTCATTCCAGCGTCAGCGGCAAGGGCCGCAAATTGAAGGTGTGGGAAGCAATCCCGGCGCGCACGGAGTGACGCGCCCTACCGGGAAAAATTATGGCTGAAGGGAACCAACTCTGGCAGTTGCGGGCGGCGGCGTGGCGGGATCGGCGGCTGTCCGGCAACGCGACGAAACTTTTTTTGCTGCTCACTGACCGCTTTTACAAAACCCTGCGGCACGGCGAGGAGTTCCCTTTTTCCAGCCAGGAGGCGGCAACCATGCTGAAGTTGTCCAAGTGGCACAGCGGCCATGCCTACGTTCTGGAGCTAATTGAACGCGGCTATTTGCTGGAACGGGGGCGGCAAGGATGCCCGGCAACTTATCACTATATTTTTTCGCCCAGTTTGCCGGTAAATCGGCAATCTGGATCGCCGGTAAATCGGCAATCCAGTTTGCCGGTAAAAGGGGCACACCATATATCTATTTCCCTACGGGAAGAAATGAAGGGTCCCATGGGAAGAAATAGCTCGCTTCGCTCGACAGGAACGAAGGGGGGGAAAGATGGCTCGCTTCGCTCGAGGGTCAGTGACGAAAAGCTCCGCCAGTGTGCGGACGGTTTGAAAAAATTTCGTGAATCCCTGAAATGAGGGTTTGACAGAATGGTTCGCTACGCTCAGAATGAACGTGACCTGAAAAACGGGAAAGGCGGACTGGCTTCGGCTGGTTCGCTTTTTCCATTTGATGGACGGCGCGGGCGTCCGGTTTCCACGTAACCGGCCCGCAATTTCGGATGGAGGGCAGGCGCTATCGGGTTTTGGCGGCGCTGGCCGGGGTGTCCAAAAACGTCCAATAGGGCTTGACGGTGACACCAAAACGGTGTCCCTTATCGGAATGACTGATGTAACGTCAAAGGTTTTGCACGAGAAGACCGGGCAACTGTTGGATCGGGCGCGGCAGGGGGAGCGTTTCCGCGTATTGCGCGCCGGCCAGCCAGATGCGTGCTTGTTGCCCATAGGCGACGCCACCGATCCAGAGTGGCCCGAAATCATGGCGGAAGTCTGGGCCGCTCAAAAGCAAACAAGTCCGTCCCGCCCCAATCCCGTTTTACAGGAACGAAAGCGCCGAAATTATGCCGCTCGTTTACGCTGACACGTCGGCCTTATTCGCGTACTTTCATCCCCGCGACAGCTTCGCGCTGATTTTGACCGATGCGGCGCGGCAGCACTGCCCGGACTTTGCTTACTGGAGTTTTCTGAGATTTGAGTTGCGCCACAATCTGCGCCAGGCGCGAACAGACGAACATGGGGAAACCGCATGGAACGCATTGCGCGCCGCCGAACGCACCCGGAATCGCTTGCGCTGGCAACCGGATTTGAAATGCGATTCGCTGCTTGAATCCGCCGACGAATTTAGCTCCCAGCACGCGACAGATTTTCCGGCAGGCAGCGGCGATTTTTTGCACGTTGCGGCGGCGCGCCGGCTCAACTTTCTGGTCGGGATTGATGAATTTTGGACGTGCGACAAATGGCAGGCAGACGCCAGCGAGGCGGCGGGATTGGTCGTGCGGCTTTTTGTTTTAAAAAACCCGACCGGCCAGGGTGCCGCCGGTTAGGCGGTTGAGCGCCAGAAATTGCCCGAGCGACAAAGCGGAAATTTTTCCCCGGTCACAGGCAACGCCGGCATCGGCCCAAAGTTTTTCAACGGCGCGCAAGGCTTCGCCGGCGATCAGTTTGAAACACACAAGCTCCGTGGCGGCCCCGGTGATTGAGCCGTTCACGAGTTCCGGGCGCTGGGTGTCAACGATCAATTCAACGTTCAATTCACGGCCCGCCTGGGCGAGCAAGGCAAGCTCGGCTGGGATCGTGTCCGGGTTGCAATGCCGCCAGACTTCCGGGATCACCACCATTTTTTTACCCGGCCCGCGTGAGGCGCAATGGAAAACCCAACGGCACCACCACTTGAGCGCGGCCTTGGTGTCGCCGGGAAAAAGTTTGAGCGGGTTGAACGCGATCCAACGGCTGGGGAGCGAGGCCTCAAGCTGTGCCAGCGTGTAGCACGCGGGAATTGCCAGGCGCGGCCACATGCGGTTGAGGTCATCGAAGATGAACCGGCACGCGGCGGCGCGCTCCGCTTTGAGGTAGGCGTTGACGAACGTGGTTTTGCCGCTGCCCGTCATGCCCGCCACCAAAGTTAGTTGCGGCGGTAGCGTGTAGTCGGTCAAATCTTTTCCTCAGCCGGTTTTGCGGTGTCGGCGGGTTTGTTGCGCTCGCGTTCTTGGGAAATCAGCTTATCAATCTTCCCGCCAATTTGCAGATCGCGCACGATGAGATAAACAACGGCCGGCGCGACCGTGATAACGGACTTAAGCGAGAGCGGCACGCGCAAGGCGTTGAACATTTTCGCTAACGTGGCTGGCGATGAATTGGACAGGGAACGTTGCCTGCGTCGCTCACACTCCGGCTCAGCCCGCGCGTCATTTTCCTTTGGTGCATCTTGGCTTGAGCCAACCTGCGCCAGGTTTGTTGCTTCTGTCCTCGGCTCGACGTTCAACCATTTCCCGCTAACCTCACCGCGAACTGATGAACGACATTGAACGACAGCCGAATGGTACGGAGTCGCGCGGAGTTGTGAAGGCCAACGATCCTTACGCCGTTCTCCGCAATCGCGATCTCCGGATCTATCTCACCGGACGGCTCATCGCGATCATCGGCCAGCAGATGTTTGTCATGGGACTCGGCTGGGAACTTTACGAACGCACCCGTTCAGCGTTGGTGCTTGGGTTCGTGGGTCTCACGCAGGTGATCCCGATGATCCTCTGCACACTGCCGGCCGGACACTTTGCCGACATTTACAATCGCAAACATATCATCGTGCTGATGACGTTGATCGTTGCGGGCGCGAATCTGGCGCTGGCCGGCATCTCGGCGGCGAGCGCGCCGGTGCTGCTGATCTATCTTTGCCTCATCGTCACCGGCGCGGCGCGGACGTTCCTCTGGGCGGCCAGCGCATCGTTTCTCCCGCAACTGGTCGGGCGCAAGGAATTCTCCCAAGCCGTGACGTGGAGCAGCAGCACGTTTCAAATCGGCTCCATCACCGGACCGGCGATTGGCGGCATCGTTCTGCATTTCACGCATCAGGCGGCGTGGATTTACATGCTCAATGTGCTGGCGGCAGTGAGTTGCGCCGTGCTGGTCAGCCGCGTGCGGGTGCGTCACGTGGCAGTCACGGCGGAAAAGACGACGCTCAAGACGTTGCTCACCGGTTTCAGCTTTGTGTTCAAGAACCGGATCATTCTCGGCATCATCACGCTGGACATGTTCGCCGTGCTGCTTGGCGGCGCGACGGCGCTGCTGCCGGTTTATGCGAAGGAGATTTTGCACGTTGGCCCGTACGGTCTGGGTTTGCTGCAAGCGGCGTTGCCGTTCGGGGCCATCATCTGCGCCTTTGTGCTGGCGCACCGCCCGCCGCTGCAAAAGGCCGGACAGTCAATGCTTTGGGCCGTGGTGCTGTTCGGCCTTGCAACGATTTTGTTTGGCGTCTCGCAATGGTTTTGGTTGTCCTTCGCCATGCTCGCCGTTTGTGGGGTGTCGGACAATGTGAGCATCGTGGTGCGGCACACCCTCGTGCAGTTGCTCACCCCGAACGAAAAGCGCGGACGCGTTTCCGCCGTCAACAACCTCTTCATCGGCACGTCGAACGAGCTGGGCGAATTTGAATCCGGCATCGTGGCGAACTGGTTCGGCCCCGCGATGGGGAACGCGATGGCCACGGGCGCGATGATTTCAGTCGTGTCCGGCGGCGTGGGTACAATCCTCGTTGTCCTTGTGGTGGCGTGGATCTGGCCGGAGATTCGAAGGTATGGCCGGCTGGACGGGTCGTGAGGCGAAGCGGCATCCACCGGTTCAGCCAGTCATCACCGCCTCGCCCAGATTATTGACTGGATTTATACCGCGCTTTCGTTAAGCTTGTTTCCCATGAAACGCCTGCCTGCTCTTCCTGGTCTTTTGGCTGCTTTGGTGCTGCTGTTCTGCGCGTCGGTTTGCGCGGAGAGCCATCGCGCCACGCATCTCGGCAATCCTGCCACGCGCTTCGCTCCGCCGCTCACCACCCCCGATGATCTGCGCGCGTTGTTTCGCAACGAAAAGTTGAAGCCCGACTTCGCCGCGGTCCTGGACCAATGGGGTTGGCAGGGGAATCTCAACGACCTGTTCGCCGCCGCCGCCACCGCCGAAATCGCCGACATCAAAATTCCCATCGGCACAACGATGCCGTTCATGTCGTCGCGCGAAAACGGCAAACCCATCTGCCTGCGGAACGTCCTCTGGGCGGGCAAAGAACCCGCGCCGGCGTACGCCTTCAACTTCACTTCGAAAGGGCAACGCTACCGTTGCGTGACGCCCAAGGCCTGCAGCAACTTTTTCCTCGAGGACCTCGGCCCCGAACCCAAGCCCGCACTCACCCTCAAATGTGATGCGCCGGAAAAAGCGGCGGCGGGCCGGCCCGTGAATGTCTGCTTGACGGTGGCGAACACCGGAAACGCGCTCGAAGCGCTCACCACGTTGACCCTGCACATTCCCGAAGGCGCGGAGTTGGTCAGCCGCACCGACCAAGGCGTGCAGTCGGGAAGTACGTTGACCTGGGAGATTCCTGATTTGTCCCCAAACAAAGGCAAGCAGGTTTGCGCTGTGTTCAAGCTGGCCGAACCGGGCGCGCTATCATTCACCTCCACCGCGCACCATCAAAGTCACCAACCAAGGTTCGGTCACGGGAACGAACATTCGGCTGATCTGCATCTTGCCCGCGAGTCTGGAATTTGTCTTCGGTACCGGCCCCACCGCGGCCAAAGCTGAAAACCGCATTGTCACCATGGAAACCCTCGCCACCTTGGAGTCGAAGGCTTCAGCCACCTGGCAGGTGGTGGCAAAAGCCACACAAGCCGACGACGCCCGCTTTAAAGTCGCGCTCAGGAGCGATCAATTCGAGAAACCGATTGAGGAAGACGAGTCCACGCAGTTGTATTGAGAGTTTCTCTTGAAGCGCGACTCCGCGAGTCGTAGCGGGTGGGGCGAGGCTGCTGACGAGCCGAACTGGACGAATCACGCGCAGATTGGGGGGCGATACTTGGTCCCGTCGGTGTTGAACGTAAGACTTGACCCGTCGTGGCAAAGCGAAAAATTTGGGCCAACAAACTATGAGCCATCCAGCCAAAGTCGTCAGCATCCATCCCTACTTCAAAGCCAAGCCCGGCAAAATGGCCGAAGCCAAAGCCATGCTTCCAAAGTTCGTGGCCAGAACTGCGACCGAGAAGTTGAACCTCCACTACGATTTCACGATCAACGGGCGCCAAATCCACTGTCGTGAATCCTATGCCGGCGCGGAAGGTCTTCTGGCTCACGTCGAGAATGTCGGCGCGTTGCTTGGAAAATTTTTGAAGATCGTTGACGTCACACGGCTGGAAATTCACGGTTCGGCAG
>JALOTT010000426.1 GCA_025457745.1 Verrucomicrobiota bacterium | reverse complement strand
CATGACGATGCCGAGAATTAAAGCAAAAATAAGATACTTGAAAGACTCGCCCATTGTTTCCGCCATTCCTTTATAGACGGCCGTGAATTCAGACGTCAGTATCTTTGCGGAAATGCCGTCTAATTCGGTCATGGCTTGTCCCAGAGGTTTATTTTCCAGTCCCGCGAAAAGAATCAGAGCCCTTTGCCTGTCAACACGATTGATTGTTGTCGGCCCGCCGCCTTCCTGTATCCTGATGACGCTTGACAATTCTACAAGCCTGCCGTCTTTTCCTCTCACATAAAGCTTGCCTATGTCTTCGGGATTGGATCGAAATTTGCCTTCGGCCTGGACATTCACCTGCCATGTGCGGCTGAATTCATTGAAATTGTTCAAACCATCCCCATTAACCGGGGATCCGTCGGTTCGGTTGAAGAGGGAGATGGCATCGCCATTGTCCACTTCACATACTACGGCGAGGAAATTCGTGTGCAGCGCTGCGGCCGTCCCGGCGGCTTGCAGCATTCCGAAATTCGAGTGGGTCCAAATCGAGTTTGTTAACGTCGCACCTTGAAATGCCGCATAGCCCAACGCACGGGGCCAGGAGTTGAACCCGGTGATGCTTTGAATGGCGAACACCTTGCCGCTTGAATCCAACGCGACATCTTGCGGGGCGAGGTTCAAATCAAATGAGGGACCGGCGGCAACGGCGGTGGTGCCTGTGTCCGCCGGACTCACCGTGCCCGAGGGCATGTTCCAAACCCGAACCCCCGCTGTCCCGTTGACATCGCTCAGGTAAATCTTCCGATTGGTGCCGCTGCCGGATACGGAGAGTCCGCTGTAACTGGCACCGACGGCCAGATTACCCAGCGTCAAGACCTGCAACGGAGCCGGATTGGTGCTGATCAATTGATCAAAGCTCAGAACCCGGGAATCCGACGCACTGTCCACGATGTAAACCCGGTCATCGGCCCCCACCTCGATCTTCCCGGGAAGAGCCGCGCCCACGGCAAATGTCCCCGTGCTATAGGGTCCCTCGGCGGCATCGCTGCCGTCCGCGTTATACTTTGCGATGCCCACCAGATCGCCCGGTGCGGGGCCGAAAGTGGCCTCCGCATTGCCCACAAACACGCGCCCAAAGTAGGGACTGTTGGTGTTGTTGTTTACGGCAATCCCCTGTGGCCCCCACACGTAGCCATCGCCAGCGGAGGAGCCACCGTTGCTTTTGATCCGAACGCGCGTCCAGTTCGTAAAGCCCGAGGATGCGGCTTGCACCGTCACATGCCACAGTCCATTGCTCGCCGGGTTGCCGGCCAGATCGTTCCCATCCCACAGCACTGAATTCACGCCCTGATTCGTTCCGGTCGTGAACAGGTTGGTGTTCCACAACACGTTCGTTCCTGAGACTACTGCCACGGTCACCCCGGCGTTGGCGGGCTGGTTCAGGAGGTAATTGATCGTGACACTTTCCCCGGCGGTGGTCGTTAAATTGGCATTGGTGCCGCCCAATTGGACATTGGAGGCGAATACATAGGCACGTGCTTCCGGAGCGGCACCCAGTTGGAAGGCCAGGGCAACCATGCCGGCCACCAGTCGCCAGCTTGATGGCCAACGCTTTGAATAATGTTGTGCGGATTTCATGTTCGGTCTTCGGCTGCGGCGCAAGACACGCGCCCGGGCCAGATTTCAGCAAAAAGCGTGCACAATTGGGCCGGGCCGGCTTGCGGGCAATTCACCTTTGCAGGCGGCGCGGCATTCCTCTACGTTGCGCGCGTCATGTTCGAGACGATTCACACCCGCATTGAAGCCGTGGAGCAGAAGCTGAAGCACCTGCGGAGGTTTCTTTGACGTCGCCAAATTGAACCAACGGCTCGCCGAGCTCGAAGCCCTGATGGCCGGCGAAAGCTTCTGGAATAATCAGGAGTCCGCGCAGAAGGTCATCGCCGAGGCCAACGACATTCGCGGCAAACTCGATCCCCTCGCCCAGTTCGGCAAACAGTTCGACGACCTCAAGGTCATGCTCGAACTGGCTGAAGTTGAGCCCGTCGAGTCACAACTCAAGTTGCAGGCGGAAATCGAGGCCGAAACGGATAAATTCCTGGCCGACCTGGATGCGTTCGAGTTGCGCACGTTTCTCAACGGCCCGAACGACAAGAACAACTGCATCTTCACCATCAACGCCGGCGCGGGCGGCACCGAAGCACAGGATTGGGCCGAAATGCTCTCCCGCATGTACAACCGCTGGTTCGAAGCGCGCGGCTGGAAATATGAAGTGACCGATGCGTTGCCCGGAGACTCCGCCGGGCTGAAGAGCGTTACCTACTTGGTCGAGGGCGAGAACGCCTTTGGTTACTGCAAAGCCGAACGCGGGGTCCACCGGCTGGTGCGCATTTCGCCGTTTGATTCCAACAAGCGCCGCCACACCAGTTTTGCCAGCGTGGACATCGTCGCCGAGATCGAGGACGAGGGAGAAATTGTCCTGCCGCCAAACGAATTGCAGATTGATACCTTCCGCTCCGGCGGCAAGGGCGGTCAGAACGTGAACAAGGTGGAAACCGCCGTGCGCATCACCCACCTGCCCACCGGCACCGTTGCAGCCTCCCAAGCCCAACGCTCGCAGCTTCAGAACAAGGCCACCGCGATGAAAATGCTCATCTCAAAACTCATGGCCCAGCGCCTCGACGCGCAAAAGGCCGAGATGGAGCGATTCTACGCCGAGAAAGGCAGCATCTCCTGGGGCAACCAGATTCGCAGCTACGTCTTCCAGCCCTATCGCATGGTGAAGGACCTCCGCACCGGCGCCCAGTCCAGCGATGTGCAGGGCGTCATGGACGGGAATCTCGATCCGTTCGTGAACGCCTGGCTCCGCGCCGGCTGCCCCATCAAACGCATCCAGGGGTTGAAAGACGAAGAGGAATGATCGACTAGTGTTTGTTGCTTGGTCGCACCCCTCACTTCTACCGCCACTCCATGAACATTCTCGACACGATTGTTGAACAGAAGCGGCTTGAAGTGGCTGAGTTGCCCCCGCGCATCATTGCCGCCGGGGACATTCGCGACGCCATGCTGGAGCACGCCGAGCGCCGCGACTTTCTCGGAGCGCTGCGCCAGCCCCGGCGCGGCAAGGTGGCCCTGATCGCCGAGGTCAAGAAAGCGTCGCCCTCCGCCGGCGTCATCTGCAAGGACTTCGACCCCGTGCGCATCGCCATCGAATACGAACAGGCCGGTGCGAGCTGCCTCTCCGTGCTCACGGACGAAAAGTTTTTTCAGGGCGATCTCGAATACCTCCGCGACATCCGCGCCGCCGTGAAGCTGCCGCTGTTGCGCAAGGATTTCATCATTGATGAGCGCCAGATTCTTGAAGCCGCCGAGTGGGGTGCCGATGCCATTCTGCTGATTGTCTCCATTCTCGACGATGCGCGGCTGAAACAGTTCCACACGCTGGCCACCGAGGCCGGACTGGCCGCGCTGGTGGAAGTGCATGATGAAGCGGAACTCCAACGCGCCCTGGCCATCAACGCCCCGCTCATCGGCGTAAACAATCGCAACCTCAAATCCTTCAATGTGGACCTCGCCAACACCGAGCACATCTCCGCCCGGCTGAAGGCCAACGGTGCCGCAGCAAACACCTTGCTGGTGGCA
>JALOTT010000074.1 GCA_025457745.1 Verrucomicrobiota bacterium | reverse complement strand
TCCGCGCGATAAAGAATGGAAATGGCCGGACCCGCTAGCCTTCGCTGGTGTCCTAGAGACTTGGCAGAATAAATATAGAGGATCATTCAGTTTTGGCTGGCAAGGTAATGCCGTCGTGCCGGCTGGCGATTTCAACACGATCATCGTCACACGCACGGTGGACGCTGGTTACGACAGCCGCGAAGACCCGCTCCTTCTTGTTGGACAACTCTTGGTTGCTACAGATTGGAAAGTTTGCCCACCTTCGCCTTCACTGCGGCATCCATTTTGATGAGCGGCGGGCAGGGGTGTTTGAAATCTTCGCCCGGCTCCCGCATTGGCGGTATCGTGGCAGGGTGAGGACGTTGGCGCTCATTGTGCGCCTCCGGCACGCAGGCCAGAAATAGCTCTCGTCCCGCTGGAACATCCGTTACGATATACAAGTCGAGAAGACATTGCATGACACCAACATTATTTTCCGAACTCGGCCTGTCCGAAGAAGTGCGCAAGGCCATTGATAAACTCGGCTTTGAGAAGGCCGCGCCGATTCAGGCCGCGGCCATTCCCGTGCTGATGGCCGGGCGCGATGTCGTGGGCCAGTCGCAGACCGGGTCGGGCAAGACCGCCGCGTTCGCCATTCCCGCCATCGAGAAGACCGACCCCAAATTGCGCGCGGTGCAGGTGCTCATCCTTTGCCCGACACGCGAACTCGCCGTGCAGGTTTCCGAGGAAGTCCACAAGCTCGCGAGCTTCAAGCACGGCATCAACGCCCTGCCGATTTACGGCGGGCAATCCTACGAGCGCCAATTCGACGGCCTCCGACGCGGCGCGCAAATCGTCATCGGCACGCCGGGTCGCGTGATGGACCACATGCGGCGCGGCACGTTGCGGCTCGAAACCGTGAAGATGGTCATTCTCGACGAAGTGGATGTGATGCTCAACATGGGTTTCCGCGATGACATCGAGTTGATTCTCCAGGCCACGCCCAAGGAACGGCAGACGGTTTTTTTCTCGGCTACGATTCCGCGTCCGATCCAGCAGTTGATCGAAAAATACTCACGCGACCCGCAGCAGGTGCGCATCGAACAAAAGGCGATGACCGTGCCGACGGTGGAGCAGGTTTATTACGAGGTGGACCGCCGTTACAAAATGGAATTGCTCACGCGGCTCATTGATCTTCACGACCTCAAGCTCGGGATTATTTTCTGCAACACCAAGCGCATGGTGGATGATCTGGTGGATCATCTCGAAGCCGCCGGTTACATGGCGGATCGTTTGCACGGCGACATGACGCAGGCGATGCGCGACCGCGTGATGAACAAGTTCCGCAAGTCCGGCCTGGAATTTCTCGTCGCCACGGACATCGCCGCGCGCGGCATTGACGTGGACGACATCGAGGTGGTTTTCAACTACGACCTGCCTTACGACGGCGAGGATTACGTGCATCGCATCGGGCGCACGGGCCGCGTGGGCCGCAAAGGGCGGGCGATCACGTTCGTGTCCGGGCGCGAGTTGTTTCAAATCCGCAACATCGAGCGTTACACGAACACGCGCATCCAACGCGCGCGAATCCCCACCGAGGCGGAAGTCGGGGAAGCGCGGGAAAACGTGTTTCTCGGCAAGCTGCGCGCGACGTTGCAGAGCGGCGAATACCAAAAGCAGGATCAGCTCATCGAGCGCTTGCTGGAGGAAGGTTTCAACTCCACCGATCTCGCGTCCGCGCTGATTCACCTGTTGAAAAGCGGCGGAGAAACTTCTGCGCGCGCGCCGCGCACCGAGAAATACGAACGGCCAGACCGGCCCGAACGTCCGCATCGCGAAAGTTTTCGCGACGGCCCGCGCCAACGTCAGGATGATCGCCGCGCCCCGCGCTACGAAAGCCGCGAACGCTTCGAGCGTCCGCAACGTTTTGCCGACCGCCGCGAGGAACGCCCAGCACGCGCCACCGGAGCGCCGATCTCCCGATCGGCCCGTCCCGAAAAGCCCCTTGGCCCCGCAGCGCCAGCCTCCAGCCCGGCGCGTCCCACGAAGATTGAACCTGCGCCTCTCGCTGTTGAAGGCAGGGCGCGTCACTCCGTGCGCGCCGACGTCCCCACACCTGCAAGCGGCGCGCACGGAGTGACGCGCCCTACCTGCGACTCTCAGCCGGAAGCCAAACTTCCGGCAGAAACAAAACCAGAAGTTCAAAAAACCTACTCCGACGCGGAGATTCTGGCTTCAGTGAAGCCCGAGTTCCGCAAACCGGTTGAATCGAAACCGCGGCACAAATCCGCCCCGCCATGGGAAAAGCGCGAGCGCGTCGAAGAAAAGCCCGCGTTCATTCGCCCGCCGAAAAAGGATCGCCCGCCTGCCGGCCATTACACCCGCCTGCACATGAACCTCGGCGAAGAAATGGGCGTCGCCCCGATTGACATTGTGAACACCATCGCGGGCGAGACCGGTCTGCCCGGAAAAGTCGTCGGCAAAGTGGACGTTCGCGAGCGCCATTTGTTCGTGGACGTCGCCACCGACCACGCCAACGCCATTCTCGCCAAGCTGAATCGCGCGAACATCAAAGGCCACAAGGTGAAGGTCAAAGCCGCGTGATGGCTGACGAACGTTACCGCCAATCGAAACCCCAATGGTTTGTGGCGCGGGGCAAGACGCCGGCCAGCTATATTCATTACAAAGACCTGAATCGCGATCCAATGTGAGCGGTTGGAAAAAGGGCCGGTCGCGTCAAAACAAAACGAAAACGGGCGTTGATTTCAGCGTGCGGCGTCTTATTCTTTGCCGCAGCACAGGCGAAAACCGGTTGAACTGAATCTTGACTATGATAGCTCCGCTTCCGAAAAACGAAAAGCGCCGGCTTGAAGTGCTCTGGCAATACGAGGTGCTCGACACCGCGCCGGAGGAGGTCTTCGACGACCTGACCGAACTGGCCGCGCACATTTGCGAAGCGCCCATCGCGCTCATCAGCTTGGTTGAAGAGAAGCGCGTGTGGTTCAAATCCACGTTTGGCATCAGCGCTCGCGAATCCTCGCGCGATGTTTCCTTTTGTGCCCACGCCATCCGGCAACCGCAGTTGTTTGTCGTGGCCGACGCCACCAAGGACAAATGGTTTGCCAATCATCCGCTGGTGATCTCAGGTCCGAAAATCCGATTCTACGCCGGCGCGCCGTTGATCACGTCGGGTGGCCACGCGCTGGGCACGCTCTGTGTGATTGACAAGGTTCCGCGCGAACTACGGCCCGATCAGAAGAAGGCGCTGTGCATTCTGGCCCGCCACGTGATGACCCAGTTCGAACTGCGCCGTCACTCGTGCGAACTGGCCCGCACCCGTCAGGAAAGCGAGACCGCCAAGAGTCACTTGCGCCCGACTCGCCCCGAGTTGATCAAGGTGCGCCGCGAATTCGCCGGCCACAAAGCGAAGAGTTTGCGGGCCAAGCGAAAGCTCAAGTAAACTGGATGCGACGGAATGACCGTGGCAGGGAATCGTTCCGGTTCAAATACAAAAATCCCCGGCCTTCTTCTCGCGAATCTTCTTGCTCAGCACCTTCACGTTCGCGTCTTCCTGCACGACGAGTGAATGCGGTGGAACGCTCGTGGTGAGAAACACGTTCGCGCCGATGGTGCTGCCTTCGCCCACAATCGTGTCGCCGCCCATGATGGTCGCCCCGGCGTAAATCGTCACGTGGTCTTCAATGGTCGGATGGCGTTTTTGCCCGCGCAACAGCTGGCCCGCGGCGAGCGATTTCGCCACGAGGCCCACGCCTTGATACATCTTCACGTGATCGCCGATGATGGTGGTTTCGCCCACGACCGTGCCGGTGCAGTGGTCCACGAAAAAGTGCGTGCCGATTTGCGCGCCCGCGTGCAGGTCCATGCCGGTGCGAGTATGCGCCCACTCGGTCATGATGCGCGGCAGGAGCGGGATGTTTTTCAGATACAACTCATGCGCGAGCCGTTGCACCGCGACCGCTTCGACAAACGGATACGCCACGATGACTTCGTCCTTGCTCAAGGCGGCAGGGTCGCCGTTGAAAGCGGCCTCGATGTCCGTTTGCAATACTTCGCGGATGCGCGGCAGGCTGCCGAGAAATTCGATTGTCAAGGCGTGGGCCGCCGAACGCAGGCGTTTCTTCGAGTATTCCGGCGGCGGATTGTATTCGAGGGCTTTGTTGATTTCGTCTTCGAGCGGCCCGATTACCGCGTCCAGCAACGCCGCGGTTTCAACCTTGATTTCGGACGAGTGAATCACCTTGTCGTCGAAAAATCCGGGGAACAGCAGCCGCAGCAATTCCTTCGTGAGCGCTGTGACCACCTGCCGGGACGGAAGATTCTTGCCGTCGAGATGGTTGATGCCGCCCACCTGCGCATAAGAGGCGACCAGCTTATCCGTGAGCTGCGTGACGGTTGGTTCCACGGGCAAAGTATTGAGCAGCATCCCCGCGAAAGCAAGCGGACGAAAGGAATGAAGAATTGAAGCGGTTGGGACGTGCGGCAACGCGCCTCTTCAACGCTTCAACCGGTTACCCCTTCAAGCCTCCGATCACTGCCTCCACCACCCGCTCGACGCTGATGCCGGTCATGCAGCGGAAATCAATTGGGCACTCGCGCAGAAAACACGGCGCGCACGGCGCATCGGATTTCAAGAGGCGATGGCGCGGGTCGCCGGGCAGTCCCGGGCCGGTCAATTCCGGCGAAGTGCTGCCAAAGGGAACGACGACCGGTGTGCCAACAGCAGCGGCGACGTGCATGGGGCCGGTGTCGTTGGTCAGGAGGACGCGGCAGGATTTGAGCAGGGCCATCAACTCGCGGAGCGAGGTTTGGCCTGCCAGATTGTAGATTGCCGATTGCCGATTGCCGATTGCCGAAGTGATTTGTCCGGCAAGCGCCGTTTCGGCTTTGCCGCCGAGAAGAAGCCACGCGCAGTTGGTGCAGCGTTGGATTTCGCGGGCCGCGGCGATGAAACGGTCGGCGGGCCAGCGTTTGGCCGGGCCGTATTCCGCACCGGGATTGAGGCCGAGGATGGGATTTGTGATTTGGTCCAGGCCGAATTTCTTTTTCGCGGCAGTGATTTCTTCGGTCGTCACGCTCAGGCCGGGCGCGAGCGCTTCAGGATTGGCTCCGAGCGCGGCGGCCAGATGGAGATACTCGTGGACTTGGTGTGCGAAACTAAAAAATTCTGGATTCTGGATTCTGGATTCAGAATTCCCGGCGGCGAGTTTTTGTATTTCCGCCACCGAGCGTTTGTGCATCCGGGTGTGACCGGGGCGCATAGGGATCGCCTTGGTCAGAAACCAATTCCGCCAGGGGCGCGCGTAACCAATGCGTTGCGGAATCTTCGCAAGCCAGACTTCGAGTGCGGCGCGCGGCGAATTCGGCAGCACAAGTGCGAGGTCGAATTGCTTTTCGCGCAGCTTGCGGCCAACGGAAATCAAACCCTCGCCCGCCTCAATCGCAATGACCTCGTCAACCGCCGGGTGCTGTCGCCACAACTCGTGCAATTTTTGAGGCGAAAGCAGTGCGACGCGGGCTTTTGGAAACCGCTCGCGCAGTCGCAGCAGCGCTGGCGTGGTCATCACCGCGTCGCCCAGCCAGTTCACGCCGCGCACCAAAATGCGGCGAGGATGGAGGATGGAGGATGGAAGATGGTTCTGTATCGCGCCGCTTTCCATATGTTA
The DNA here is from genome assembly GCA_025457745.1 of Verrucomicrobiota bacterium. Taxonomy (GTDB): domain Bacteria; phylum Verrucomicrobiota; class Verrucomicrobiia; order Limisphaerales; family JADLHS01; genus JALOTT01. Next base: position 6,675 of record JALOTT010000074.1, on the reverse strand, counting down.
TCCTCCATTCTCCATCCTCAAAGCCGCAGGTTGCTGCTCAACTTGGGGCTGTAAACTCGGGATCTTAGACTTGGGCGCTTTCCACCGGTCATGCACCCAGAACCAGTTCGCCGGGTCGCGGCGCACGGCGATTTCAAAGGCGCGATTGATGTCGGCCATGATTTCTTTTGGCGACCGTGGCTGGCCGTTTTCGCGCGTCGGGATTTCTTCCCCCACTTCGATACGCCAGCGAGCCAGCGCGACACGATAGCAGATCGCCGTGTGCAACGGGCAACGATACCGCAGCGCGAAAACGGCCGGTGCGGTCGAGGTTGAACATTCGTGGCCGAGAAATGGCAGGCGCACACCGCCGGGCGCGCGCTGGTCGGACAGCAAACCGAGCAGCAGCCCGGTGCCGGACATGGAGGCTTTCAACGCCGCCGCGTCCGTGCGCCGTTCAAAGAACCGGCAGCCCGAACGTTCGCGCATCCCTTGCATCAGGCGATTGAGCGAGGGTTGGCGCAAGCCGCGATACGTAGTCGCGCACTTGAAGATGGGGACAAACTGGCCGAACCGGGCGTAGAGTTCAAAATTGCCGAAATGTCCGATGGCCACGATGCGGCTTTGCGGGTCTTGATCCGCCTGATGTGGTAGGATTTTTTCCGCCCCGATGAATTCAAAGTACGGACGCATTTCTTCCGGCGTCATGGCTGCCGTCTTGACGGCACAGGCATAATTTTCGCCGAGCCGGCGGAAATTTTCCTTGGCCAACGCGCGGATTTCCGCCGGAGTTTTTTCCCGCCCAAAGCAGAGCGCAAGGTTTCGCAACGCCACCCGGCGATGCCGCGCGTCGAGCCGGCAAGCTAGCGAGCCCCCCGCGCGGCCGAGGTTGGCCACCGTGGTCAGCGGCAGCGCCTGCAAAAAAGCGATCAAGGCGCGGACGACGAGGTAAAGCAAAGTTTCCATTTCAGCGGAAGCAAATCCTGCGCACGCAATCACGGAAATCCTCCGCGCCGCTGACAATTTTAATCTCGACGCGCATGAAAAAAATGGGCAGGTCGCGGCGATCCAGCTTCGGGAAACGCACGGCGTCCTTCTGGGTGGTGATGATGAATTCGGCCTGGCGCTTCTTGCCGCGGTTGATGGCATTGAGAATTTCCTGCTGTGTGAAGCGGTGATGGTCCGCGAAGCGCTTGGAGTAAACCAGATCCGCGCCGAGCTTCACGAGGCTCTGCTCGAAACTCTCCGGCTGGGCGATGCCGCTGAGCGAGGCGACCTTGCGGCCTTTCAAAACTTCAAGCTGCTGGCGCTGACCGGAGAAGACGTCTTCAAGGTACAGCGGATGGTGCACGCACTCGATGATGGCGGCGGTGGAATTGAATTGTGCGAGGCGGCGGCGCAAATCCGCGGTCTGCCCGTCGCTCTTGGTGATGAAGATGGTGTTGGCGCGCGCGAGGTGGGACGGCGGCTCGCGTAGCGTGCCACGCGGGAGCAGATACTCGTTGCCGAACGGTTGCTGGCGATCCACCAACACCACATCGTGCCGCCGCCCTTGCAAGTGCCAGTATTGAAAGCCGTCGTCCAGCAGCAGCGTGTCGCAGCCGAATTTCTCAATGGCGTAGCGGCCGCTTTTCACACGGTCTTTGTCCACGAGCACGACCACGTCCTTGAGATTGGAGGCGAGCATGTGCGGCTCGTCGCCAGCCATTTCAGAATCCAGCAGGAGCGATTTGCCGTCGGAGACAACGCGCGGTGGCGTGGTGTCCTCACGCAACAGGATTTTGTTCAACAGCCACTCATGGATCGGTTTCGGTTTGGAACGATAGCCGCGCGAAAGAATGGCAACATTGCGCCCAGCGTCGCGCAGTTCCCGGGCGAATTTCTCAACGACCGGCGTTTTGCCCGTACCACCCACGGTGAGATTACCGATGGCGATGACCTGCACCCCGAGCGTGGCGTCGCGAAAAATGCGGACGTTGTAAAGCCAGCGGCGGGCCTTGACGGCGACCTGAAAAACTTTCGAGCCACCGAGGAGAAAGGCGCGCATGATGGCTGCGCGCGCGTCGCGGCGTTCCTCGAAGATGACTTCGAGGACAAAAGTTTCGAGGGTTTCCACCCAGACCCGGAACGATTCGCGCATGCCGCGTCAGTCTGCCAAGCGGCACCGGATGGGGCAAGGCCGGGTGCCGGGGGAGCCGAGGTCTGACTTCTGCCCTCGGACCTCCGCCTTCTGGTGCTCGTTAAGCGTTGCGTACCGCAACCGCTCCTGGAAAAGCCGCGGGCGCAACGATAGAAGCCTCGACGGGTTTATACATTCCGCGAAGATAACTTTTTCCTCGGGCAGCAGGTCGCCGGCGGCGGCCACGGAGGTCGAGGTAGGGCACGGCTGCGTTGGTCTGGCTGGCGGCCCAGAGCAACAGGCCGAGGTAAAGCGCCAACAACTGTTTCGCCGGGGCAGCGGGTCGAGCTAGTGGAGTGCCGCGAGTCCCTCGGCGGTTTTGCCCTGCACGTGTAACGAGCAGGCGTAGGCGGAAACGAGAACGGGCGCACGGTGGAAGCGGCATATACTCCCGCGCGAATTGATGCGCCTGGCGGCGCGGGTTGCGGCGTGTGGATTGTTCCCGGTACAGGGCCTTGATCCAGGCAATGTCTCCGTCCGTCCGATCATTGCCCGCCATCCAAAGCGCGAGACAGTAGATGGCTGGCGGGTTTGTCGCATACTGCCGCTCGAGTGACTCGACAAACGCGGGCAGCGCGCCGGTCGGTGACGGCTTCAGGACGTCGAGATGCTGCAACTGGTCCTCCAGACTGGCGCGCGGGCGTTGCAGCAACGCTTCCGAAAAAGTCCGGGCCGGGCCGAAGTCTTTGCACCCCGAGGCATCCACCACCAGCGAGCGCGGGGCCACGGTACCGAGGTTGATCACCCCTGGCGAAGAACGCGCGGGTTTGGGTCAGGCTGCGGCCTCCTTGTAGCGATGATAGGCCAGCCGCCCAGGCTGGATCGCCGCCGCCAGCACGATAACGACCGCGATGACAGCGAAGAGCCAGACTTCTTTTGCACCGTTCTCTCCGTTCAAGCCCGCATCCTCGCGAAGCCGGCGTGCGGATTCAAAGGTGAAATCCAAGGAGGTTTATGCAAACGGCTGGGAATTCGGAAAGCAAAAATCGGAAGCCAGAAGTCAGAAGCCAGAAGGGCATGGCTTGCGCTGACTTATCACTTTCTGACCTCTGACCGGCTGGCGAGAATCGGCGGGGCGGAGAGTGCGGAAGCGCCGCACGAGAGCCGCGCCCGCGAACATAACGCCGAAAACCCCCAAGGCGACATTGACCGGTTCAGGCATCCACGGGTCAAATCATCGCTCTCAATCCAACAAAAACAACCGGCACGATTACGGAGGCGAACTTCGGTTGATTTACGGACGCAGCGCGGAGCGGACGCGCCGGTGCGTCAAAACAGATTTCGCCCGCTGGTTCGCTCACCGCCCCACGAAGAATTGGCTGTTATTCTGAGGCGTTAGGTGGATAATCAGGATGAGTTGCTCGGAAATGAAATCTGGGCGGTTAAACAAATGAAAATCTGTCGGCCAGTTTTTTGGGCATCGGATTCGGAAATCGCCGGGGGACATGCGGCGACGAGACCGCGCGTGGTCAAAGCTTCGGGGGGCCGGTTCGGGTTCACCTTGACGGAAGTTGTCGTGGCGGTAGCCGTCATCGCCCTGACGTTCGCGGGCGTGATTTACGGCTACGTCCGCACGACGGATCGGGCCGAGTGGAGCTCCTACTCGCTGGCCGCCCAGTCGCTGGCGATGCAAGGGGTCGAGCAGGCGCGCGCGGCCAAATGGGATCCGCAGGCCTGGCCGGCCGTGGACGAGTTGGGCGTGACGAATTTAACCCAAGAGGAACCGCTCGACGTGCCGGTGGCGGGCGAGCCGGTTCTGGCGACCAATTATGTCAGCGTGACCACGGTTTCTCTTGATCCTCCGCTCCGGCAATTACGCGCCGATTGCGTGTGGATGCTCAAGAGCCGCCCGGCAGGAATCGCCGGGCCGTTCACGAACACCGCTGTCACGCTGCGGGCGGCGGACCAATAAATGAAACCCCGGGCATTCCTTCAGTCCCACCGCCCGGCGTCACACGTCCGGACCTCAGCGTTTACGCTGACGGAGATCCTGATTGCCACGGCGCTCTTTAGTCTGGTGACGGTGGGCGTTGTGTACACGCATGTGTTCGGACTCAAGATGGCGGCGTTGACCAATTCCAAACTGGCCGCGACTCACAGTGCCCGGGAGGCGTTAAACCGCGTGCGGGATGAAATCCGTTCGGGCAAGGTCCTGTATGTGGGCAACGGCGACAGCGACATGTTCACCCACATCGCGGCGGGCACGCCCCAGGTGGGGAACGCGTTGCAGATTTATCGGACGGCAGACACCAACAGCTATGTGCGTTATTTCCTCGATCCGGCGGAAAAGTCGTTGATGCGGAAAACCAGCGGCAACAGTGAACTCGAAGAGATCGCCAGGTACGTAACGAACCAGATGGTGTTTCGCGCGGAAGATTACCTCGGCAACGCGCTGACCACCGACCAGAACAACCGGGTGATAAAAATGACGCTGGAATTCTACCAGTGGGAATTTCCCATCGCGCGGGCCGGTGGCGGCAGTTACTATGATTCCTACCGGCTGCAGACCAAAATCACGCGGCGCGCGATTGAATAGCGACCCCCGCCTGCGAAACATGAACGCACGACCTGCCCCACGCCGACCGCCACGCGGCGGTTACGCGCTGCTCCTGGCCCTGGTGTTCGTCGGGGTCAGTTTGCTGCTTTTGACTTCCCTGCTTCAATGGACTTCCGGGAATGCATTGGTGACCGACCGGAACAACGCCTACAACCGCGCCGTCGCGGCCGCAGAAGCCGCCACGGAAAAAGTGTTGAGTCAGATGACCCACGATTTTATCAATCAAAAATTCGACCCCACGAAGCTGGATGATTATCGCAGTCTCATTCCGACCAATGATTGGGCGGCGGAATATGAGTTCAGCAACGGGGCCGGCGCGGCCAACCAGACGTGGGTGGAGAGCACCCTGATTGCGCTGCCCACCTACCTGGATTCTCAGTTCGCCGGTTTGTATGGCTCTAATTACCTTTGCACTGTCCGCGCGAACGCCCAATTCCTGACCCCGGCGTATCCGAGCCTCGCGGCGGCAGTCCGACAGGATTTTCAACTCGCGTCCATTCCCATCTTTCAGTTTGCCATCTATTACGCGATGGACCTGGAAATCAACCCCAGCCGCGCGATGACAATTACCGGCAAAGTGCGTGGCAATGCGGACCTCTACGCTTCGCCGGGCACTGCGTTAAAATTTGAGGACGCCGTCGGTGCCGTCGGGAAAATTTATCACCATCGGCATCCCAGCGACCCGAACACTTCTTCTGGCCTGCTTCCGGTTTACGACAGCCTCCATCAGGAAAAGGTCAGTTCGCTCACGCTGCCGATCGGAACCAACAACAGCCCTGCCAACGTGTGCAAGATTCTTCTGGATCCGCCGCCCGCCGGCGAAAGCTTGGTTTCGACTCTGGGCAAACAACGTTATTACAACAAGGCGGAACTTCTGATTCTCGTCAGCGATACAAACGTCACTGTCCAAGTTCGGAAGCCCGGTGGTTTTGATGCCTCGCCGGCCCCCGTGTCTTGGACCAACGCCGAGGTTTTCATCTCCACGAACAAAGGCTTCTTCGACCAGCGCGAAACGAATTACATGAAGACCACCGAGATTGACGTCGCCAATCTCCGAACCTGGGCCGCCACCGACGCCACAATCACCAGCAAGCTCGGCAGCGGCAATCCCCCCAACCTCATTTACGTGGCGGATAACCGCGCCACCACCTCCACCACCTCCACCGCCGTCCGCGTTGTCAATGGCACCGACCTGAACGCGCGCGGCCTGACTGTAGTCACACCCCAACCGCTATACGTCAAAGGGAATTTCAACGAGTCCGACCCCAAGCCCGCTTCGCTAGTCGGCGACAGCATAACCATTCTTTCAAACGGGTGGGAGGATGACGAAAGCAATAAACCGCTTGCCAACCGGAAAGCCATGGACACGACGGTCAACGCGGCGCTCCTGGCCGGCATTGTCCAAACCACCAACAGCGGCGGCGTAAAACATTACAGCGGCGGAGTGGAGAATTTCCCACGCTTTCTGGAGGACTGGGGCGGTCGTACGCTAACGTATAACGGTTCGTTGGTGGTCATGTTTCCGAGCCGCTACGCGACCAATTTTTGGGTCAGTGACTACGATGGCAACGCTTATTACAAACGGCCCACCCGCAAGTGGGCCTTCGACGTGAATTTTTTGAATTGGAACAAACTTCCCCCCGGCACACCCCAAGTCCAGAAACTGGTCCGCGGCCGCTGGAGTGTCGTGGCCGCCACCAGTCCGAACTAGTAAACGGTGTTAGCGGTACACGGTCTTCTGGACCAGCCCGGCATGGAAGTGGCCGGGGTCAAGCGTGATGAGGCAAACGGTGGCGTCAGCGGCATGGCGAATTTCTTTAGGCGCTCAAGTAGTTGGCGTAGCGTTGGTAAAATTCGGGCTAGACAGTTCTTCAACACTTCCAGACACGATTCTTTGCTGAATCGTCGAGTTTCCGAGGGATTTGCGGGGCGGGATTTGTGGGCGATTGAAATGTGTTGG
>JALOTT010000425.1 GCA_025457745.1 Verrucomicrobiota bacterium | reverse complement strand
TTCAACTTCAAGGACCTCTCCCTCGAACACAAAGCCGCCGTCCTCGTCGGTATGAAGGAAGGCGAGAAGAAGGTGGAGGAAAAAGTCGCGACCATCGGCAAGAAAATCAACGGCTGGAATGTCAGTTCGGCATTTGGTGATCGTGACTTTTACAAAGGTGACTGGCTGTTGCGCGCCGCCGCCGCCAAGGCCGGAATCTTCGGCAACGATGCGATTGAAGCCACCTATCCGATGTGCCGCGTGGATGCGGACGGAGAAACTCTCGACGGCAGCAAACACAACTACACCCTCACCTTCCCCGCCGGCCAGCTTCCGCCAGTAAACGCCTTCTGGTCGGTGACGATGTATGACGGCAAGAGCCAGCTCCTGATCAAGAATCCGATCAACCGCTACCTCATCAACTCGCCCATGTTGCCTGACATGAAGAAAAACGACGACGGCTCGCTCACACTTTACATCCAGAAGGACAGCCCGGGTCCGGACAAGGAAGCCAACTGGCTGCCCGCCCCGAATGACACGATCTATTTGGTCATGCGACTCTACTGGCCGAAGACCGAAGCGCCTTCGATTCTACCCGCCGGCAACGGCTCATGGAAGCCCCCGGGTGTCGTGAGGGTGAAATAATCCGCCCGCGGTTTTGTCAGCAACCGTATGTTTCCGCCCCAAACCCCCATCGGTCACGCCGGCCTATTGGCGCTTTGCGTGTCCGCGCTGCCCTGTCACGCACAGGACATTGAGCCGCGCCGCTGGAGCCACCTGCCGCTCGGCGCGAACTTCGCCGGGGTGGCATACGCCTACACCGAGGGCGACATTTTCTTCAATCCGGTGCTCCGGATCGAGGATGGGGAGTTCGAGCTGAACACGGCTGCTTTCAAATACATCCACGCTTTTGAACTGCTTGAAAAATCAGCCCGTATCGACCTTGTTCAAATGTATCAAAGCGGTTCCTGGAGCGGTCTGATCGACGGAGTTCCCGCCGCCATCGAGCGGAAGGGTTGGGCGGACACCGCACTTCGCTTCGCGCTGAATCTCTACGGCGCACCGCCGCTCGAACGAAAGGAGTTCATCGAATATCGCAAGGCAACCCACTGCGAGACCATCGTTGGTGCAGGATTGGTGGTGACGTTACCCACAGGTGAGTATTTTGAGGACAAGCTGATCAACCTTGGCGCGAACTGCTACACTTTCACTCCGCAATTCGGCGTCGTCCACACCCGGGGCAAGTGGTCGATGGAGCTTTCCTCCTCTGTGACTTTCTATACCGACAACGACGAGTTTTTCAACGGCAAGAAACACGAGGAGGACCCCCTATTGATCGGCCAGGGCCATCTCATCTACACCTTCATGCCCGGCCTGTGGCTTGGGGCCAGCGCCGGCTATGGCTACGGCGGGGAATCCACCATCGGCCGCGTGCCCGCAAATGATCGCAAAGGCAACCTCGGCTTCGGATTGAGCGCAGGTATTCCGGTCAACCGCTATTTCGGGTTCAAGATCGCCTACATCGGTATCCGGACCCGGGAAGACACCGGTTCCGACAACGACACGCTCACCATCGCATGCTCGCTACAGTGGTGATTCGGAACAGTTCTTTCCCCAGCATGCAACGCCACGAACATCCGCACTGCCGCGTGCCGGCTCACTGCGTTTTTCGGATACATTTTGACCTCGCGGAAGACCCGGGACGATCCGATGCTGCGAATTGAATCAAGCCCCCACTTCCAATGCTGAAAACCGCTCAGACCATCGTCGTCTTGTCATTGACCGCCACTCTCCTGCATGCGCAGGAGGCGGACCTCGCCAAGAAACTTGCCAATCCGGTCGCCGACCTCATCAGCGTGCCGATCCAGAGCAACTATGACTTCGGCGTCGGGCCCGGCGACGGCACGAAATGGACCACCAACATCCAACCCGTCATTCCCTTCGGGCTGAACGAACACTGGAACCTCATCTCGCGCACCGTCCTGCCGGTCATCGATCAGGAGGGCCTCGCCCCCGCGGGAGATTCCCTCGATGAATTCGGCCTCGGCGACACCGTGCAGAGCTTCTTTTTCTCACCCAAGGAAAGCTCGCCCATCTGGGGCATCGGCCCGGTTTTCCTCATCCCCACCGCCACCGATGACTTGCTGGGAACCGGCAAGTGGGGTGCGGGCCCCACCGCCGTGGTTCTCAAACAAGAAGGCGCGTGGACCTGCGGCGCGCTCGCCAACCACATTTGGGACTTCGCCGGGGATGGCGATCGCAGCCCGGTCAACGCCACCTATCTCCAGCCCTTCGTCGCCTACGTCACCCACACCCACACCACCTTCAGCCTCAACACGGAATCCACCTACGACTGGCAGAACAACCAATGGACCGTGCCGATCAACTTTCAGATCAGCCAGATGTTCAAAATCGGCCACCACCCCATGCAGGCCTTCCTTGGCGCGCGCTACTATGCCGAAAAACCCGACGACGGTCCCGAATGGGGCCTGCGCCTCGGTATCACCTTCTTGTTCCCGAAAAGCTGACTTAACCTCCATCAACATCCATCCCACCAAGCTCGAACCATGAAAACATACACTCGCACCCTTATCGTCCTCGGCGCAATGATCGCCGCCAGCATGGCGGTGCTCGCGCCAGCCGCCACCGCTGCTCCGGAATCCCCCAGCTACGGAACCGTTGAATCCCCCGTCGGCCGGCCCGTCGAAATCACCGTTTCCTCCGGCACCCAAGCCGCTCCGGCAACATACAACGGCACGCTCGTCGCCATCCTGCCCGCCTGGGTCATCATCAAGAACGGCTCCAGTGAAACCTGGCTGCCGACTGACAAAGTCCTGGGCATCAAGGTGGATCGCTGAGCAAACGCAAGGCGCGCGGCCTCCTGATGAACCTCCATCATCCACCCCACCGGCTTTTTCCACCGCTCTCACCAACCACTGATTGCCCGTCACCACCATCAAGCCATGCGAAAATCGTGAAACGTTATCCTTGCACCGCTCCAATCCTCACAGTGGCGGCAGCCTTCGGCCTCCTGGGCGGTCCGGCCCGGGCGGGTTTGGAGGAAGGTGTCGCCGCCTATGAGGCTGGAAACCTGCAACTGGCTGCCAGGGAATTCCGGACTGCCGCCGAAAAGGGCGATGCCGATTGCCAATACAATCTGGCGCTGATGCATGAGCATGGCATCGGACTCGCCAAAGATGAAAAGCAGGCCTTGGACTGGTATCGAAAATCCGCCGCGCAGGGAAATGCCAACGCCCAATTCAATCTGGGCGTGTTGTATGAAAACGGCCGTGGCACCGCCGTGGATTTTCCGCAAGCCATCCAGTGGTATCGCAAGGCCGCGGCGCAAGGCGATGCTCTCGCCATCGGCAATCTGGGCATGCTTTATCTGCGCGGTGATGGCGTGAAGGTGGATAAAGTCGCGGGTCTCGCGTTGCTGATGCGGTCGGCCGCCTTGGACCCTTCTCCCGCGAACCATGCCAAACAGAACATCGCGAAGACCAGGGGATTGACTGCGGAAATGATCACCGCCGCACAGGCGCTCGTGTCTGAATTCGCCAAATCGGAAAACCTGCTTGTGCCACTGGATCAATACTTCGAAAACGCAGCCACCATGGCCGAAGACGGGGCAAAGTGACCCCCAA
>JALOTT010000073.1 GCA_025457745.1 Verrucomicrobiota bacterium | reverse complement strand
CAACAACAAAAAGAGCCGCCCTGAAACCCGCCACACCAAAAACTGAAGTGTCACCATCAAATCAACCCCGAAAAGTAGTTTTCGGAGGTTCCCTGATGATATTCACGATGAAAGCAAATTCACATTCCACGTTCGTCCGCCGTCAATTCCCCCGCCTTGCCGCCGCTGCGGTCGCCCTGCCGATGATCGTTCCCGACGCGGTGCTGAGCGTTGACGCCTTGCAAGCAAACAAGAAATCACCGGACCAGAATCTGCGTCGGCAGTTCAGAAGCCGTTGCGCCCAATCCGAGCAATACTGTGGTGGAGGCAGCTTCTGCGATCGTCAGATTAGTCTCGAACTTAGCCGCCGCTTGGTTTAACCTGTTCTACATTTGGCAGACCTGGCAATCACGATGAAGATTCTTTTGATCAGTCCGCGGACGCCGGACACGTTCTGGAGTTTCAAGCACGTGCTACGTTTCGTTTCCAAGAAGGCCTCGTTCCCGCCGCTTGGTTTGCTAACCGTGGCCGCCATGCTCCCGCGCGATTGGGAATTGCGCCTCGTGGACTCGAATGTTGACCGGCTCAATGACGATGACGTGCGCTGGGCCGACTTCGTGATGATCAGCGCGATGATCGTGCAGAAGGAATCGGTGAGGAACATCGTCGCGCGTTGCGTGGCGCACAGCAAACGCGTCATCGCCGGCGGGCCGTTGTTCACCACGGGGCACGAAGAGTTCCCGGAGATTCAGCATTTCGTTCTCGGCGAGGCGGAAGAAGTCCTGCCGCAGCTTATCGAGGACATGCGCCACGACCGCTTGCAGCACATCTACAAGGCGACCGGCTGGCCGAACCTCGCGCAAACGCCCATCCCACGCTGGGACTTGATTGACCCGCGGAATTACGTGACGATGTCCGTCCAGTTTTCGCGCGGCTGCCCGTTCGACTGCGAGTTCTGCGACATCATCGTGATGAACGGTCGCGTGCCCCGAACGAAAACCCCGGCGCAACTCGTCGCCGAGTTGGAAGCGCTGCGGTTGCTTGGCTGGAAGGAAATGGTCTTCGTGGTGGACGACAATTTCATCGGCGATAAACGGCGCACGCGCGCGTTGTTGCGCGAGCTGGTGGAATGGCGACGGCGCACACAGGCCGGAATGGGGTTCCTCACCGAAGCTTCCGTGAATCTCGCCGACGACGCAAAGTTGTGCGCGCTGATGGTGGAGGCCGGCTTCACGAAAGTGTTCGTTGGCATCGAAACCCCGTCGGTGGAATCACTGGAGGAATGTCGCAAGCTTCAGAATCGCGGACGCGACCTCGTGGAAGCCGTGCGCACCTTGCAGCGGTGCGGGCTGGAGGTCATGGGCGGTTTCATCGTGGGCTTCGACAGCGACAAGACCGATATTTTCAAACGGCAATTCGAGTTCATCCAACGCTCCGGCGTGGTAACGGCAATGGTGGGCCTGCTCGCCGCCCTGCCCCAAACCCGCCTCTACAAACGCCTGCAAACCGAGGGCCGGCTCGAGGCTCAGACCAGCGGCAACAACACGGATGGCGCGTTGAACTTTATACCGAAACTCAACCGCGAATTCCTCCAATCCGGCTATCGCGACCTGATGAAGAAACTTTACGAGCCGAAGGTCTATTACCAGCGCGTTCGCACGTTCCTGGAAAACCACAAGAAAACCAGCGGCCCCAGCCTGCGCCTGTCCCGCGCGGACTTCATGGCGTTCGTAAAATCCTTCTGGCTGCTGGGAATCTGGTATCGGGGGCGCGTGGCTTACTGGCGGTTTTTCTGGAGCACGCTGTTGCGCCGCCCGCATCAAATGCGCCTCGCCGTCGAGTTCGCCATCATCGGCTACCACTTCCGCCGCGTGGCGCAGGAGTGCTGAATCCAGAAATCCGTGGTTCAACTCTGGTAATTCTCCATCCCCACACACAAGCAGAGCGGGTCTAGGTCGCCGAAGACGGTGCGTCGAATCAATCCCAATTCAGTTCCACGAAATCACCCGGTTTCAATGCGGTCACTTTGGCGGCAATCTCATCAGTGTGAAGGCGAATTGTCGGCCAGTCGTTCGTTGGCAGAACGAGGATGGCGAACTTTCGCCTGGCGAAGTTCTGCTGGTGTTTGAGGTTCTGATCGCTGGTGAGAAACGCGTCAAACTGTGGTTCGACGGCTTGAAGCAAAGCACCGTTCTTCAGTTGTCCCCAGCCCATTTCTTGCGCGGTGTGGACCGTGTGGTCGGGGAGAAACTTTCGCAACGGACGCGGGACGCAAGCATCCAGCAGGATTTTCATGCGGCTTGAAGCGCCGTCTTATGGGCGTATTCCAAAACGGCAACGGCCTGCTCACGCGTCACGTCGGGAAAACAATCCAGATATTCGTCGAGGCTGAGGCCGCTTTCCAGATTGTTGAACAGGCTGTCCACCGGCACGCGCGTGCCTTTGAAGCAGGGCGCGCCGCTCAATCGTTCCGGGTCAACCCAGATGGGAACGGCCGGCGGAAAATTAAATGTCGGCGCTGATTTCATCTGGCATTACTATATCAGATGCAAAGGAATTGTCACGTAGTGTAATTCTCAATTCCAACGCACGACCATGAGCGTGCCGGCGACGGGCCACGACAGCGTCGGCGCGTGAAAGCTGTAATCCATCAGCCGCTTCGCCACGTCCTCGGCGGTGACGCTCTTGAACGCGCGCAGGTCGAGAATGCATTCGTGCGCGACGAGACCGTTGCTGCGGTAGAATTTGTCCAGCCGTCCCGCGCCTGCGGGATAATTCGCGTTGAGGATGGCGAACTTCGTGAACGGGTTCATGGGTTAAACTTCAAAATGTTTTCGGCTCAATTCCCTTCTCCGCATCGGATGGGGAGACTCGAACCGTTCGGGAAACGGTGAGAGGAATTCGCCGCAAGCGAAGGTCGCGAAGGCCGAACGAGCGGGGACGCGAGTGAGTCAACGTGGCCGTAGGTCGGATGAGGTGAGCAAACTTTCTTCCCGCAACCGCTCGCAAGGAAATAAATCTCTGCGTTCAGCCAACTGAATCATTTTCCCGTGCTTGTCGGGTGAGGCCGTTCTGCATACTCTCAATTGCGTTAAGAATTACACATGACCAAAACCGAATCATTTGACGACATCGCTCGCAAGTTGCTCGTAGCAACGACCGCTGCTACTGCCGGTGCTCCAAATGAAGCAAGTCTCCGGCATGAGTTGGAAAAAGCCCTTGAGCAAGCCTGCCGCGAGATGGGAGTTGCTTGGTCGCCATTTCGACTCGACCTGACCTTGCCGACTTCAGACCCGCGAAGGAAACGATTTGCGGACGTGGCGCACGGAGCGGTTGTGATCGAATACGAGCCGCCACAAAGTTTGGCAGGAAGCGAGAAAGCGACGGCACACGCCAAGTCGCAAGCCGAAGAATACGCGCGGTTGCTCTCCGCTGAGGAAGGCCGGGCAGTCAGCGATTATCAGCTGGTAATTTGGGATGGTTCACACATCGCGTTCGGCGAGGTGCAGAATGGCGGAGCAAGCTGGTCGTCGCTGACCAGCTTTGGCATGGCTGGAGCGAAGCGACTGTTGGGAGCGTTGCGCCGGGACGGCGTGCCGCTCGTTCACCCGTTGCTACTGGCTGACATGGCCGGGCCGGAGTCGCCGCTCGGAAAGGAGTTGATTCCAAAGTTTTTTCGCGCTGTGCTTGCGGCGGAGCGTTCTCGGCAAACGAGCAAAACGAAGTTGCTCTTCTTCGAGTGGCGTCGCTTGTTCGGTCAGGTGGTTGGCATCCAGACTGACTCGCTCAAGCAGTTGCTCGTCCGTCAAAGCGAGTCGCACGGTGAGGATTATGGCGCGAACGTCGCCGCTTATCTTTACGCGCTCAATACTTTTATTGCGCTTGTCGCAAAGCTGGTCGCTGCGATGGCGTTGAAAGGAGCAGCGGAAGATATTCGAGACAGCGCGTCGCCGATTCGGGAGCGGCTTCGAGTTTTGGAAAGCGGCGAGTTGTTTACTAACGCTGGCGTAGCGAACATGCTCAACGGCGATTTCTTTGCATGGTATCTGGACGACGATGCTTGGCGCGGGCTGGCATCCGGCATCGAATCGCTCATTGCCGGGTTGTCGAATATCAACTTCGATGTTTCCAAAAAAAGTCCTGACTCGACGCGTGATTTGTTCAAGGGACTTTACCAGTCGTTTGTGCCGCGAGCATTGCGGCACGCGCTCGGCGAATTTTATACACCCGACTGGCTCGCCGCGCATGTGATGAATGAAGCTGGCTGGCAACGCCGCGACAGCTTGACTGACCCGACTTGCGGCACGGGAACTTTCTTGTTGGAAGCTTTGCGGCGGCGGCTGACTCATGCCTCGGCCTCAACCACTGCCGAAGAGCTTCTTGCTGGATTACAAGGAATGGACTTGAACCCATTGGCCGTGCTTGCGGCGCGGGCGTCACTCGTTGTCTTCCTTTCGCAACGGCTCAAATCGGGTCAAGGACTGCGCCTGCCAATTTATCTCGCAGACGCAATCAACCCGGTGGACTTGGTTGGCTCGGCGTTTGAACACAGCCTGCAAACGGAGAAAGGATTGTTTCGCTTTACCGTTCCAAAGGCGCTGGTCATTCATGCTGACTTCTTCGCTTTCTTCACGAGACTGCGGGAGTTGGTGGAAGCAGGCCAGAGTAGCGCGCAAATCTTTTCAGCGCTCAAGAAACAGGATGCCGCCGCCACAATGTCCCTTGGCGAACAGGCGCAGTTTCAGGAGACGATTGATTCGTTGGTAAAGCTTCACGACGAAGGCTGGGATGGCATTTGGTGTTCGATCTTGGCCGACCGATTTGCTGCCGGCGCAATGCCGCAGGCCGACTTTGTTTGCGGCAACCCGCCGTGGGTGAAGTGGAGTCATCTTCCACCCGATTACGCATCGTTCATCAAAGCAAGGTGCTTGCAGTTGGGAGTGTTCAGTGAAGACAAATGGGTTGGGGGAATTGAGTCGGACATCTCAACCGTCGTTACTTACGTTGCCGCCGAACGCTGGCTGAAACGCGGTGGCACACTCGCGTTTCTCATCACTGGCACAGTCTTCGCAAACGAATCCAGTCAAGGCTTCCGCCGTTTTGAAATCACGCGCCTCAAACTGCCGATGGCCGTGACTCGCGTGGAGGATTTCGGCGAGGTGGCGCCATTTGAGGGAGTCAGCAATCACGCAACCCTGCTGGTATTCCGAACCGGAAGCCCAACGCAGTATCCCGTAACTTACCGGTGGTGGTCACCCGCCAGAGAGAAAGGACAGCCCAAGCGCAGCTACGCCAGCGCGGTAGAATTTGTTTTAGAGGCCAAGAAGTTTGATGACTTCGCCGCGCCCGTTCCGGGAACAGACTCCGGGCCGTGGCTCAAAGGCACGCGCACCCAACACGAGGCGTGGCAACATCTGTTTGCGCCGGACACGCACGATTACGTCGCGCGTAAAGGCATCACAACTGATGCGAACGGAATTTTCTTTGTCCGCGTCTTGGAACACGACAAAGCGACCAAACTCTGCCAAATCGAAAACGACCCAACGCTTGGTAAACGTGAAGACGTTGCAAAAGTCAAAACGAGCGTTGAAGCAGAGCATCTTTTCCCTTTGCTGCGTGGCCGTGGTGTCGCGGCGTTCAAAGCGCAACCTGACCCCGATTATGGAGTGCTTGTCCCGCAACGCGGAATGCAAGGAGACCCCGGTTTGCCTGCCGATTATCCCGCAACATTCCGGTATCTGAAACGATTCCGCCGCATCCTCGAACAACGCTCAAGCTTCCGCAGATTCCAGAAGAAGCAGGCGTGGTGGTCGCTGTGGAGCACGGGCGCATACTCCTTCGCCCGCTACAAAGTTGCGTGGCGTGAAATGCCCGGCGGACGTTTTGCCGCCGCGATAGTCGCGCCCGTTCGCCATCCGCTACTCGGGAAAAAACTGGTTGTCCTCGACCACAAGCTCTACTTCGTTCCGTGCAAAAGCTTGAATGAAGCGGCGTTCCTCACCGCTCTGCTGAACGCGCCAATCGTTTCCGAAGCCATTTCTGCTTACGCCGCCCAGTTGAGTCTTGGTGTCAGCGTTGTCGAATACCTTGCGTTGCCGAGATTCAACTCAAAGGATTCAACACACCGAGCTCTTGTTTCGCTGGCGCTTCGCCTGACACAAAACGTCGGCGTGCCTAGTCCGGCAGAGTGGGATAGCTTGGATTCTCTCACGAGGACGGCGTTTAACTTGCCTTAAGAATAATTCTCCATTCCAACACACGAGCAAACGGGATTGCGATCACCAAAGACATTGTCCACACGCCCAACGTGCGGCCAAAATTTGAATTCGTGCAGCCACTTGGCGGGAAATGTGGCCTGTTCGCGTGTGTAAGGACGATTCCAATTGTCGCTGGCGATCTGGTCCGCCGTGTGCGGGGCGTTCTTGAGCAGATTGTTTTTCGCATCAGCTGCGCCGGTTTCCACGGCAGTCATTTCGGCGTGAATGGAAATCATCGCATCACAGAAGCGATCCAGTTCGTATTCCGATTCACTTTCGGTCGGTTCGACCATGAGCGTGCCGGCGACGGGCCACGACAGCGTCGGCGCGTGAAAGCTGTAATCCATCAGCCGCTTCGCCACGTCTTCGGCGGTGACGCTCTTGAACGCGCGCAGGTCGAGAATGCATTCGTGCGCGACGAGACCGTTGCTGCGGTAGAGCGTCGGGAAATATTTTTCGAGCCGCTTGGAAATGTAATTCGCGTTGAGGATGGCGAACTTCGTCGCCTCGGTCAGTCCGTCCGCGCCCATCATCGCGATATACATCCACGAGATGGTGAGAATGCTCGCGCTGCCCCACGGCGCGGCGGCCACCGGGCCGATGGCGATGGTAGGGCGCGTCACTCCGTGCGCGCCGGTGTTTTCATTCACTGACGGCACGCACGGAGTGACGCGCCCTACCTCAAAGAAATTGTGGCCGGGCAGAAATTCCACGAGATGTTCCGCCACGCCAATCGGCCCGACGCCCGGTCCGCCGCCACCGTGCGGGATGCAAAACGTTTTGTGCAGATTCAAATGGCAGACGTCCACGCCGATGAAGCCGGGGCTGGTGAGGCCGACTTGCGCGTTCATGTTCGCGCCGTCCATATAAACCTGGCCGCCGTTGGCGTGGATGATTTCGCAAATCTCCTTGATGCTGTCCTCGAACACGCCATGCGTGGACGGATAGGTAATCATCAGGCACGAGAGATCGGCCTTGTGGGCTTCCGCCTTTGCCTTCAAGTCCGCCACATCAATGTTTCCGGCTTGGTCACATGCGACCGCTACGACGCGCATTCCAGCCATCGCCGCGCTCGCTGGGTTTGTGCCGTGGGCTGACGTTGGAATAAGACACACGTTTCGATGGGACTCATTGCGCGATTCGTGATAGGCGCGGATGACGAGCAACCCGGCGTATTCACCCTGCGAACCGGCGTTGGGCTGGAGCGAAATGCCCGCGAACCCGGTGATCTCTGCGAGCCAGGTTTCGAGTTGCTCAAAAAGTTTTTGGTAGCCGCGCGTCTGCTTGATCGGGGCGAACGGATGAATCTTCGCGAACTCCGGCCACGACACAGGAAACATTTCCGCCGCCGCGTTGAGCTTCATCGTGCATGAGCCCAGCGGAATCATCGAAGCCGTGAGCGAAAGATCGCGTGATTCGAGCCGCTTGATGTAGCGGAGCATCTCGGTCTCGGAGTGGTAGCGGTTGAAGACGGGATGCGAGAGGAAGGCTGAAGTCCGAAGGCTGAAGGCTGAAGTCTTTGCAGAAAGATCGCTGTCTGTGAAATTAGGCGTTTTGTCGCCGTTGAAGATTTGCCAGAGTTCAGCGACGTCCGCCGCACTGGTGGTTTCGTCGAGGGTGATGCCGATGGTTTTTTCGTCAATCGCGCGGAGGTTGATGCGATGCGCCTCGGCGATTTTCAGAATGTCCGTCGCGTGCTTGTCACCAAGTGCGATGGTGAGCGTGTCGAAGTAGGACAGGCGTCGCGCCTGTCTCATTTCTCCTTCCTCTTGATCCGAAGATGGAGACAGGCGTGACGCCTGTCCTACGGTGAAGCCGAGCTTCGCCAATCCCTCCGCCAAAACATTCGTCAGCAAATGAACCCTTTGCGCAATCTGCTTCAACCCCTCCGGCCCGTGATAGCAGGCGTAGAGCGAAGCCATGTTCGCGAGCAACGCCTGTGCTGTGCAGATATTGCTGGTGGCTTTCTCGCGGCGGATGTGTTGCTCGCGTGTGCCGAGTGCGAGGCGCAATGCGGGCTTGCCGCGTGAATCTTTGGAAACGCCGACGATGCGTCCGGGCATCTGGCGTTTGAATTCATCGCGTGTGGCGAAAAATGCGGCGTGCGGTCCGCCGTAACCGAGTGGCACGCCGAAGCGTTGCGCGCTGCCGACGGCGATGTCCGCGCCGAATTCACCCGGCGGCTTGATGAGCGTGAGCGCGAGCAAATCTGTCGCAACTGTGACCATCGCACCCGCCGCGTGGGCCTTCTCAGTGAAGCCGGAGTAATCGTGAATCGCGCCGAACGTGTCAGGATATTGCACCAGCGCACCGAAGACTTGGTCGGTGAACGCAAATGTCTCGTGATTACCAATGACCACTTCGATCTTGAGGGCGTGGGCGCGACTGCGAACAACTTCGATGGTCTGCGGATGACAGGCCTCGGAGATGAAGAAGGTATTTTTCCCATCCTTGAGCCGATGTGACATCGTCATCGCTTCGGCGGCAGCAGTCGCTTCATCCAGCATCGAAGCGTTGGCGATATCGAGCGCCGTGAGTTCACTCGCCATCGTTTGGAAATTCAGCAGTGCTTCGAGGCGACCTTGAGAAATCTCCGCTTGGTAAGGGGTGTATTGCGTGTACCAGCCGGGATTCTCGAAAACGTTCCGCTGAATCACCGGTGGCGTGATGCAATCGTAATAGCCCATGCCGATGAACGAGCGAAACACCTGGTTTTGCGTCGCTATGGCTTTCAGATCGCGAAGAGCATCAAACTCGCTTCGCGCGGTGGGGAGATTCAGCGTTTTGCCAAGTCGGATCGGCGTCGGAACCGCGGCATCCGTGAGCGCATCGAGCGAGTCGAAGCCGAGGAGCTTGAGCATCGCCTGCGTCTCGACGGCGTTCGGGCCGATGTGTCGGCGGACGAATTGGTCCGGGTGCGCCAGTGATTCAGGGTTGGATTCTTGCGTTTCCAAAAAGGCCATGGGCGGGAGATTACCGGGCGGCGTGGGCGGCGGCAAAGAGAATCAGGTTCGTGGATTGGCGGATCGTTTGGAAATCACCAGACGCTGTAACGTGCGCACGCACATTCCTTGCGCTCCGCCAAACGATCGCGCTTAAACGCCCGACACGATTTTCGCTCGATACGTTCCGTGCTCATTTTGCGGCTTCGGATGGTTTGGCCTTGAGGGCTTCAGTGATTTTCTTTGACGGCTACTTCGGCTTCGGCGCGGACACCGGATTTTTCCAGCACGCCGCCGAGCGCGCCGAGGATTTGTTTGAGATCAGCATCGTCGCGCGCGCTGTCGAGGAGTTCGCGGTAGCGGGCGATGAGATTACCCGTGGCGATGGACACCGCGTCAATGTCCGGTTGCGCGAGCAAATCGCGAAAATCCGGGAACGCGACGCAATCTTAGTCTGACTCGTTCTTACTGCGCCGCTTTGCGCATCGCGGCGAACAAACTTCGCCCGGTTTCAGCCGAAACGGGGCGGTGTGTGTGTTCGTCTTCGTGTTCCACCAGTTCGGCGGGCAACTCCTGAAGGAACGGCGAAGGGTGGCACGGCAGGACCTGGCCGTATTTTTTGCGTCCGCCGCAATGGCTGATGGCCAGCGTTTGCATCGCGCGCGTGACGGCCACGTAGAACAAACGCCGCTCCTCATCGAGCGTGCCCTCGGTCTTTGAGCGCGAGTGGGGCAACAATCCGTCCTCCAAGCCAACGATGTAAACGCGCGGGAATTCCAGCCCCTTGCAACTGTGCATGGTGATGAGCGTCACGGCATCGCCCTTGTTTTCCTCCTCGTCTTCGCGGTCGGTGTCCAAGGAGACGTCTTCGAGAAAGGCCTCAAGCCCCTCCAACAGCGAACCGCTGGCGGGTCGCGCGGCGTCCATCGTGGCGATGAAGTCTTTCAAGTTGCGCCCACGGTTCTCGGCAGCTTCGCGGTCCTTTTCCGAGCGGCGCAGTTCGGCGTAGTAACCGGCTTCGTCGAGAAAATGTTCCGCCCAACCTTGCAAGGTAGGGCGCGCCACTCCGTGCGCGCCGCCGGTTGCGTGCGACGGAGCGGCGGGCAGGGGGCTGCCCGAACTACCTTCGTGGGTGTGTAGGGTCGCACGAGTGCGCGCCACAAACGCCACGAATGATTCAATGGCCTCCCGTGTTCTTGCCTGAAACGTCACGGTCACGGCTGGGTTTTTCATTGTGGCAAAGACCGACGCCTTGCGCTCGTGGCTCGCGCCGAGCAACCTCTCCATCGTCACGTCGCTCAAGCCGCGCGCCGGCACGTTGGCGATGCGCAGCAGGCTCACGTCGTCGTTCGGGTTGAGGAACATCTTGAGATAGGCCAGCAGATCCCGCACTTCGCGCCGATCGAAAAAGCTCTGCCCACCGATGAGATGATAACGAACATTCGCCTGCCGCATTGCCGTTTCCAGCGGACGCGATTGCTGGTTGGTGCGGAACAAAATCGCGTTGTGCGCCCACGGCACGCCGTGCGCCATCCGGGCAAATTCGATTTGCGCCACGATGCTGCGCGCCTCCTCCTCGTCGTCCGTGAAATGGTGGACGGAGATTTTGTCGCCGTGGCCTTTCTGGGACCACAATTGCTTCGCGCGGCGGCGGACGTTGTTTTTGATGAGCGCGTTGGCGGCGGTGAGAATGGTGTTGGTGGAACGGTAATTTTGTTCGAGCTTGATGACTTTGACCTCGGGAAAATGCTTTTCCATGTCCAGGAGGTTGGCGATCTCCGCGCCGCGCCAGCCGTAGATGCTCTGGTCGTCATCGCCCACCACACAAAGGTTGCGGTGCTTGACCGTGAGCAGATGCACGAGTTGGAACTGCGCCGCGTTCGTGTCCTGATACTCGTCCACCATCACGTAACGGTATTTCGCGCGGCAGGCTTCGAGCACGTCCGGGTGTTCCGTGAACAGGCGCAAGACCAGCAAAATCAAATCGTCAAAGTCCACCGCGTTGCAGGCGCGCAGGGCGGATTCGTAGCGCTTGCGCACATGCTGGGCCATCGCGCGCACGCTCGGATCGGCGAAAACCGCCGCGCGTTCGCCGCCATTTCTGAACCGGCTGAGGAGGCTGAGAATCGCCGCCGGGTCGGTTTTCTCCCCCTTGGCTGAAATGCCGGCGAGGATTTTCTTGATCGCGCCAAGCTGGTCCGACTCGTCGTAGATGACGAAGTTTCGCTTGTAGCCGAGGCGGTCAATGTATTGGCGCAGGATGCGGGCGCAGAGGGAGTGGAAGGTGCAAATGGTGGGTCGTGGGTCGAGAGTCGAGGGTCGAGAGTCAACCGAGCCGCGTGGTGCGAGGTGTGGGGTGCGTGATTTCGGCAGCAACCTGGTCACGCGCGCCTGCATCTCGCGGGCGGCCTTGTTGGTAAAGGTGACGCCGAGAATATTGCCGGGGGCAATGCCCTTGGCGACGAGATACCCGATGCGGGTGGTGATGACGCGTGTTTTGCCCGTGCCCGCGCCGGCGAGAATGAGCACCGGGCCGTTGAGGGTTTCAACGGCGAGTCGTTGCTGCGGATTCAGCGTGCCCAGGTCCAACATGCGCGCGCGGAGTGTAGGTTTCGAGTGCGCGATGGCAAGTGGATTGGCGGAAAAACCAGGTCGGCGACTGACCTCCGGTTTCCTTTTTATTCCCTTTTTAGTGGCGCACCCGCAGACGTGCGCTAAACTCGCGGCATGTTGAACCCGCGTCACCGCGTGATTGTTTGGGCGGCGTTCGCCCTCGTCGGGATTTGGGCGGTCGCGCTCGCCGGGTGGTGGGTTTCCAGCAGTCTCAAGGTCACGGCGGAGAAGGTGCAGGCCTACGTAAATTCGGTGGACTTAAGCAAACTCTCGGCCACCGATCGGACCAAGGCGATCCAAGCCCTCGCCGACAAACTCAACAAGCTCTCGCTCGAAGAGCGCCAGCGGTTGCGCGCCGACCGCACGGCCTACCGCTGGTTCGAGCAAATGAGCGAGAACGAGAAGGCTCAGTTTATTGAGGCGACCCTGCCCACGGGTTTCAAACAGATGATCGCGGCGTTTGAGGAGTTGCCGGAGGACAAGCGGCGGCGGGCTATTGATGAGGCGTTGCGGGGGCTGCGCGAGACGAACAGGCGCGCCGGGTCTGGCCAGGGCGCGCGAGGGCAGGGGACAAACGGTCTGCCGCCCGTCAGTGAG
>JALOTT010000072.1 GCA_025457745.1 Verrucomicrobiota bacterium | reverse complement strand
AGCCGGCAAATGATCTTCAGCACCCTCCCACACCCGCCTCGCCGCAAACGACTCGGCAAGAAAACTTTGGGCCTAATCTAACCGCCATTCGCGTGAACGCCGCGCTCCTTGCGAAAACACAGCACGCGACCGGCAGCAGGCGAGGGCGGCTCATACGCGGTGGCTAACGCTCCTCCGGGGTGATGGCTTTGAGCTGGGCCGGATCAATTCCCGCGCTTTGTTAATGGCCGCTTGCTCGGTCATGACCACCAGATATACTCATCCGCGGTTGGATAATCATTGATTGGCGGCTTATGTCCACGAGCAATTGGCCAAGAGTCAGGTGCAAGAAATGCGGACGAGAGATTTATCTCGTGAAAACGAAGCACGGGCAGTGGTTTTCTTACGACAGTATTGATCCGTTTCAGCCGCATCGTCACGGTTCAGATGCTTATGAGTTGCCAGACCATGAGCGGGTTCCATTATTCATTCCAAAGACAAACAAGTATATCAAATGAGCACAGTGCGTTATCGAATCGGAATAGATCAGAGCAAGATAGTTGACTGGCGGGCTGGTCGCGGTCGAGGTGCAACGCCGTGGTACTGCGATTACGGGGCGGAGGCGGAAGCCGTCCAGGCTTTAGCGAAGCAAATCGAGCGCGATTTGAAGAAGTGGCGTGTTTGTGAAGCGAAGCACGGTTCTGGCCTATCACCGGCGGAGCGATTGGTGTCGGCTGAAAAGCGAAGCGAGATCATCCAAGCCGCTTTGCTTCGGATTGCAAATGCCACTGATGTGCTCGGTCGTTGACCTGAAACCATGCAGTGGAAATTCCAACGTGAGTACCACAATCTTCAAGACAAGGCCCACAAGCGGGACTATCGAGAGGACTTCATCGCAGAGTCGCAGCTTAAGTCTTCCCCGATCTACTTGGAACATTTCAAGAGCATCCTTGCTCATGGAAAAGTTCGCATGGAGAGAAACACCGAGATTCTGGCCTGCAAGGAGCAACTCATTCTGAGATACTTGGATGGAGTCTTTTGTTTTGGGGGACGCGACTACCAGTTTCGTTGGAGTTTGAAGGATTACATCAAACACAATCAGATCGTGGAACATTTCAGCCGCACTTACACGCACCACAGGAAGATGGCCAGCCAAGATTTGAAAGCGATTGAGAAGGCGATTCGCGGGGCGGTGGCTAGGTGGCGCGATTCGAAAGCAGGGAAGCGGAATCTGGAGATTTTCTTTACTGTGGCCATACAGTGCGATCGTGTTACACCGCACCGATTTCCAGATGACTTTATCGACGCGAGAACTTTGTTCAAACGCGCTGTCTAAGTGTTGCTCGACTTGGTTGCGCGGAGTCTTCTTTCAATCCTCCGCTCGCTAGAAACTCAACAGCAATTGCCAGATGTAAGTGTTGCCCAGCGCTTCCACATTTTCCCAGACCCGGCGGACCAAATCCTGGTCGCCGGTGATCGGCGGAAGTTCCTTGGCCTTTTCCTCCCACGGGCGACAGATGCCGGGTTTGATCCGGGGCGCGG
Organism: Verrucomicrobiota bacterium; assembly: GCA_025457745.1. GTDB lineage: Bacteria > Verrucomicrobiota > Verrucomicrobiia > Limisphaerales > JADLHS01 > JALOTT01. The sequence continues at coordinate 13,049 of JALOTT010000072.1, read as the reverse complement.
CGCGCTTCGCCATTCCCGTGAGCTTGGAAACGTCCGCTCCGTGGCAGGGGCACAATTGCGTGAGGTCGTCCTTTGAAGCGGAGCGCGAGTTGTCCTCAACTCGCAGCGTGTTGGCATTTCCGGCCGCTGCGGATTGGGACAATCCGCGGTCCGAACCCGCCGAATAAACGCCGTATTCGCGCGTGAAGTCCGTCAGGGCGCGCAGGTTCTCGATGCTCGTGTCGTCCTGCATGATCGCGCCGGCGTCCATGATGTAGCCGCCGTCTTTGGCCACGCCATCAATGACCTTCCGGCAGTGCGCGCGGACTTCGTCGGGTTTGCCGTAGCTGAGCAGCACGTTCGGGATGCCGCCGCTGAGGGCGAACTTGTGATGCAGTTTTTTGTGCGCGAGAAAAATGTCGCCCTGGTCCACGTGGAAAAGAATGCTGCGCTCCGGCAACGTGGCGAAGTCGTCGAGGTGATGATCCCATTTGCCCTCGGCGTAGAACATGGTCTGGTGGCCGTGCTTCCAGAATTCCTCGATGCACGGCCGGAGCGTGGGCCAGTAGTGCGATTGAAATTGTTTCGGGCTGATGAACGGCACGCAGCCGCGATGCATCCAGAAACCGATGGGCACTTGCTTCGCGGGATCGGAAGTCGTCAACCCCACATTCACGAGATGCGGCATGAGGGCTTCGCAGGCTTTGAGCACTTTGTCCGGTTGCGTGGCCATGTCCATCGTGAGGCCGACGTAGCCGCGCATTTTGTCGCCGATGATGTCGAAGGGCGCTTTGAAAATTCCCGCGATGGCGGAAACCGTGCCACACTCGTCGCGCAAGCGTTGGATTTGCGGGCCGAACGCGTAGAAATAAACCATCATCGCCATCGAACTCTTCACGAGCGCGAGGTTGTTGCGATAGGTTGCGGGTTGGCCGATGGCCGCGACTTCGGTGGACACGCGCGGCAGCCAGACGTTGTAGAGAAAGCCCGTGGGGTCATCAATGAGCGCGTCGTATTCGTCCTCGCGCATGAAGGCTTTCTCCTCCGGCGGCTCGATGAAATTGAAGCCGGTCGTGTGCGGAATGCCAATGCCGGGAATGCCGTAATACCGCAACCCCGCCGCCTGCGCCAGTCCGGTCCAGACATAAACCATGTTGGCCACGACGGCGTCCCAATCGAAATCCTTCGCGCACTTCACGGCGGCTTCGAAGGCGAGGTTGTAATCGTGCGCTACCTGCTGGCACGTCATGCCCGCGTATTTGGCCGTGAACTCGGCGACGAAGGGGCGGATGGGAATCTTGTCGGGCTTCTCGTTGCGCAACGCGGTGAGATAGCGGCGCTGCCGCTCAGCGTAGAGCTGTTGTGGATTCATGAGCGTTCTCTCAGTCTCGCTTGTTCGCAGGAGACGAGGTAACGAGTCTCAAATTCCGTTTGCGGTCCGTTTTAGTTAGAGACTCCTCACGTCGTCTCCTGCTGCCTGGTCCACCCGCCTTAAGCCACAACCTTCTTCGCCAAACCCACCGCGCCTGCGGCGCTCTCGGTGAAACCGTCCGCGCCGATTTCCTCCGCGTAGCGTTGCGTGATGGGGGCGCCCCCGATCAAAATCTTCACCTTGTCGCGGACGCCGGCGGTCTTGAGCGCATCCACCGTCGTGCGCATCGCGGGCATCGTCGTGGTGAGCAAGGCGGACATGGCGACGATATTCGCGCCCTTTTCCTTGACCGCTGCCACGAATTGCTCCGGGGTGACGTTCACGCCAAGGTCCAAGACTTCGTAGCCGCCCCCTTCGAGCATCGCGCCGACGAGGTTCTTGCCGATGTCGTGCAGATCGCCTTTCACTGTGCCGAGGGCGACTCGCCCAACGGGTTGGGCGCCGCTGGCAATGAGCAACGGCCGGATAAGTTCCAACGCCGCCTTCATGGCGCGCGCGGAGAGCAGCAGTTCCGGCACAAAGTATTCGTTGCACTCGAAGCGCCGGCCGACTTCGCCCATGGCGGGCACCATGTATTCCTGAACCAGTTTCAGGGGATCTGCTCCCGCAGCGAGAGCTTGCTGGGTGGTTTCTTTGGCGGTCTTGGCGTCGCCGCTAAGAATCGCATCGTGGAGTGGTTTTAGGTCTTGCATGGTTGTTTAATTGTTTGCTTGCGGATTCTGTGCCTGTTTTGGGAAAAAGCCAATAAATTTTTTCCTGCAAGGAGTTTGCATTTGCCTCGTCCATAGCCTCGCCCCACCGAATCAACGTTCATCGGCGTTTATCAGCGGTTAAAGGGATTTCGACTCCTTCCCCAACCCTCTCCTCGTAAAAAATGGTTTTCCCCTGACGACCCTCATCCGGCCTGCGGCCACCTTTTCCCGCTTCCGCGAGCGAAGGAATACGAGGAGGAGAGGGAGTTGTCAGAAACCCGTGTCCGTTTGTGTCCTTTATCTGTGGTTAAAATTCTTTGTGTTCTTTGCGCCTTTTCGTGGCCATTCGTCTGTGGTTCAATGCAAGAACGGTTTCAATTTATGGAAGAACAAATTTTAAGACTGCTGGGCCGGCCGGATTACGTCCCAGCCAATGTGCCGGAACTGCTCCGGCACTTGCGGCTGTCGCCCAATCGCCAGCAGGAATTGCAGCGGGCGTTGCGCGGGCTGGAGCATTCGGGGCGGATCGCCCGAACGAAAGGCAACCGCTACATTCAATCGCGCGAGGCCGACCTGATCCCCGGTCGGATTCAAATCAATCGCCAGGGCAAAGGGTTTTTGCGCCTGGACGACGCGGGGTTGAAGGAGATCATGATTCCCGAGAACGCCACGTCCACCGCGCTGCACGGGGATCGCGTGTTGGTGCGGCGCGACGTCAAAGCAAAGGGCTTGCGGCCCGAACGCATCGAGCAGGAGACGGGAACGGTGATTCGCATCCTGGAACGGAAGCGGACGCAAATCGTCGGCACGTTGCAGCAGGGGCGGCAGTTTCTTTACGTGATTCCCGATGACCCGCGGATGCCGCACGACATTTATGTGCCGCCACCCCGCGACGTGGGCCGGCCCGCGAACGTCGGCGACAAGGTCGTGGTCGAGATGGCGGAATGGGAATCGCGCCACACCAATCCGGAGGGCGAAATCATCGAGGTGCTCGGCGCGCCGGACGCGGAGGGCGTGGATATGTTGTCGGTGCTGCGCCAGTACCAACTGCCGCTGCACTTTCCAAAGAATGTTCTGCACGAGGCGCGCGCCATCGGGACGAATGTGGCGCCGGGCGATCTGGCGGGCCGCGAAGATTGCCGGCGGCACGCGGTCGTCACCATTGACCCGGACGACGCGAAGGATTTCGATGACGCGATTTGTTTGCAGCGGATTTCGCACGACCAATGGAAGCTTTGGGTCCACATCGCAGACGTTTCGCATTACGTGAAACCCGGCAGCGCGCTGGACGTGGAGGCGCGTCAGCGCGGCAATTCAACCTACCTGGTGGACCGCGTGATTCCGATGTTGCCGGAGGCGTTGAGCAATGAATTGTGTTCGTTGAAACCCAACGTGGATCGCCTGACGAAATGCGTGGAGTTTCTGGTGTCGAACGAGGGCCGGGTGTTGAGCACGAAGTTTTATCCGGCGGTGATTCATTCGCAGCGGCGGTTCACCTACAAGGAAGTGCTGGCGATTTTGCAGCGGCCGCCGAATGATCAAAAAAATTCGCGATCAGCTTCCGCCTCCCTCTCCTCCCCCGGGGGAGGAGAGGGCCGGGGAGAGGAGGTAGAATACTTTTCGGCTCAAATCCCCTCTCCCCAACCCTCTCCCCGCTCAGGCGGGGCGAGGGAGTCGCGAGCGGCGCAGGGAAGTGCCACTGCCGATCCCATCGAACGGATGCTGCATGACGCCCACGAACTGGCGCAGAGAATCCGGCGGGCGCGCTTCAAGGCCGGTTCGCTCGAACTGGATTTTCCCGAAATGAAAATCCGCCTGGACGAGCAGGGCCGCATCGCGCGCATCGAGCGGGTGGAGAACGATGTTTCGCATCAGTTGATCGAGGAATACATGTTGCTGGCCAACGAGGCGGTGGCGGCGCGTTTGATGGGCCAGAACTTGAAGGCGATTTACCGCGTGCATGAAGAGCCCGACGAACGGCGGTTGCAGGAGTATCGCGAAGAAGTGTTGAGCCATCACGTGCCGTGCGGGAATCTGACCAAGCGGCCCGAGGTCCAGAAGCTGTTGCAGAAACTCGGCACGCTCGCGATCGGTGCGGCGCTGAAGATCGGTTTTCTCCGCTCGCTCATGCGCGCGCGTTATGCGGTCGAGCCGCTGGGGCATTACGGTCTGGCCAAGGCCAAATACACGCACTTCACGTCGCCGATCCGCCGGTATGCCGATCTGGTGGTGCATCGCGCGTTGTTCCAGAAGAGCCACGGCCCGGCCCATTCGCTCAAGGAAACCGCCGAGCACATTTCCGACACGGAACGCAATTCCGCCGACGCCGAACGCGACAGCAAGGATGTGAAGTTGTATGCGTTCCTGAAGGCGCAACTGCAATCGCCCAAGCCGACGCCGTATCCGGCGCTGGTGATTGACGTGCGCAACTTCGGTTTCTTCGTGGATGTGCCAGGCCTCGCGATGAGCGGGTTGGTCCATTTGTCCAGTATCGAGGACGATTTCTATGTGTTCGACGAAGCGCGTGGCCAGTTGACCGGCCGGCGGAATCGGCGGGTGATCCGACTCGGCGACAAGTTGCAGGTGCAAGTGGCCAAGGTGGACAGCTTCAAGAAGCAGGTGGATTTCCGGCTGGCCCGGGACGGAAAAATCGAACCGCCCCGCCCCGCCAGAGGACGCGAGCCCGACCAGAAGCGGCAGTGGACTCCCGAATCAAGACCCCGCCGGAATTTTGGGAGGCGCAGGCGGGGGCGGTGAGGTGCGGCGGCGAGGCCCGACCCGTCGAGGCCGCGAATCAACCGCGTTTTTTATTGCCGCCGCCATGCTTTGAAATATGATTCCGCCGGAGTCCCACATGGCGACAACAAAGTCTCACAGGCAACAGGGCGAATGCCGAACACATAATCATCTATGAGTAACAACAAGAATCTTGGTCGGTTGCAGAAGGTGGATTTGCGCGAAGTTTGGATTAGCGAGTCGTCCGGCTTTACGCCGTGGCTTGCTCAAGAGGAGAATTTGAAGCTGTTGGGCGAGACCATCGGAATCGAATTGGAGTTGGAGTCGCAAGAAAAGGAAGTCGGTCCATTCCGAGCGGACATTTTGTGCAAAGACACAGCAACGGATGCTTGGGTGCTGATCGAAAACCAACTCGAACGAACGGATCATTCTCACCTCGGGCAGCTACTTACCTACGCGGCGGGTTTGAACGCGGTAACAATTGTCTGGGTCGCAGAACGGTTCACCGAAGAGCATCGTGCTACACTGGATTGGCTAAACGAGCGGACGGATGAAAAGATCAATCTCTTCGGCCTTGAAATTGAGTTATGGAAAATCGGAGATTCGCCGGTAGCACCGAAATTCAATATTATTAGCCAACCAAACGACTGGTCTCGCACTGTCCAGCAGGCTGCCTCGGTTGGAGGCAACATCAGCGAGCACCGGCAGCTTCAACTGAAGTTCTGGACAGCGTTTCGTCAGTTCATGGAAGAAAAAGGAAGTTCCGTAAAATGCCAGAAGCCTTCTCCTCAACACTGGATAAATCACGCCATCGGGAGGTCAGGCACACATCTTACTTCAATCGTTTCTGCGTGGAATTCTGAAACCAACACCAAAGGTCCGGAAATTCGCGCTGAGTTGATACTTGATGGCCCGTCAGCCAAGGAGGACTTTAACGCACTTGAGAAACGGAAAGAGGAAATTGAAAAGGCGCTCGGCTTTTCGCTCAGGTGGCACAATCCAGAAGGAAAGAATATGTGCAGACTCGCCATCCGCCAAGACGCGGACTTTTTCAATGAAGGCTTGTGGCCACAGTACTTTGAATGGCTGCGGCAGCGGCTTGAAAAAATGCACAAGGTATTTGCCCCGATTGTGAAAACGCTGAGGTTAGACTCTGGCGCGTAGCCATGCCGGACGAAACGCCAGCGCCACCAGTCGCCTCAAGTCATCGCTTCCTCGACGAGGCGGGCGACACGACGTTTTACGGCAAGGGCAAGGTCATGGCGCTGGGGCAACCCGGCGTGTCGCTGGCTTTCGTGCTGGGGATGGTGAAGTTCAATGCGGATTTGAAAGCGACGCGGCAGGCAGTGGCGGAATGGCAGCACGCGGTGGCGGCGGATGGTTATCTCAACACGATTCCGAGCGTGCAGAAGAAGATCAGCAAGGGCGGTTTTCATTTTCACGCCACGGATGATCCGCCGGAGGTGCGGGAGCGGATGTTCAAGTTTATCAAGACAGTGGATTGCAGCCTGGAGGTGGTGGTCGGGCGCAAGAACCCGTCGCTGTTTTTGCGGAAACACAATGGCAAGGAGTCGGAGTTTTACGCGGACCTGCTTTCGCATCTGCTGAAGACGAAGTTGAAACAGGAGCGCAAGCTGGTGTTGAATATCGCCGAGCGCGGGCCGAGCACGAAAAACGCGAATCTGGAACTGGCGTTGCAGAAGGCGGTGGATCGGTTCGGCAAGAAGTGGGACGTGTCGGAAATCCGGTCGCGCGTGGTGTTCAATGTGCAGACGCCGCGCACCGAGCCGTTGTTGAACGTGGCGGATTATTTGTGCTGGGCCGTGCAGCGGGTCTTCGAGCGCGGAGAGATGCGGCACTACGAGTTTGTGCGGGAAAAGATCGGTTTGGTGGTGGATTTGTATGACTCGGCGAACTATGAGGGCAGCAGGAACTACTACACACGAAACCGGCCTTTGACGGCCGAGAACAAATTGGTCTGGGTCAGATGGACGAAAGAGGTTCTGTGACCTGCGAAACCGCCGGTGATGACTGGAAATAAATCGAGCCCGCCATCACCCTAAGAAGGATACCCTTCGACGACATGGAGTCGGCTTTCAGGTGGGGCAGGCCCACGCGTAATATGCGCTTAAAGCGCGCATGGCGTCAACAGGGAATGTGGCACAATGTCGGCCCAGCCAAGTTGAAGTTGAATTCCATCCTCATTCGTTCTATCCATCCAAGCAACAACTCCCGAGATCATTATGAACGACTTGTTTCGCACTCTCGTTATGGCGGCGAGGCTCATGAGCCTCACCGCGTTCTCGCTTTTCGCAGCGACGTTTGGAGTTTGAAAGCAACACCTCACCCAACCGTCCCCCCAGCCGAGGCGGAGAGGGCTAACATTAGCGTCAACCCGCCGTGCTCGCGCACCGTCGCGGCAGGTCGCGGCAGGTCAGCGTGGATTAGCGGTTAAGAAGATTTTTGCGCCCTTTTTGCTTTTTTGTGGCAATTCAATCTGCGTCTATCTGCGTTGATCTGCGGTTGAAATTCATTTACGGCTCGCCGGGAGTCTCGCCCCACCGCATCCGTGTTGATCCGTGCAATCCGTGGTTAAACTTCTTTGTGCCCTTCGCGCCTTTTCGTGGGCATCGCGGCTATTGATGCTGCCGCCAAGTTTTTCAATTCCCATTCCGGCGCGTGAACGGTTAGCTTTGCCGCCGATGTCAGCCGTCGAACACGCAAGCGCCCGAGTTCAATCGGAGTCATGAAGACCTTCTTCCGCTTTTTGCTCCGGATCTTGTTCCGCTTCCGGGCTTACGACATGGACGCGCTGAAAACTCCCGGCCCCGTGCTTTTGATTCCGAATCATTGCTCCTGGCTCGACTGGCTGTTTCTCTGGGTCTGCCTGGATGACGATTGGAAGTTCGTTACTTCGAGCGTCACGGCGCAGACGAGTTGGCTGCATCGGAAACTGATGATCAACCGCTACACCCTGTCCATTGATACCAATTCGCCTTACGTGGTGAAGCGCATGGCGGAGTTTCTCAAAGGCGGCGGGCGGCTCGTGCTCTTTGCCGAAGGCCGCCTGTCGCGCACGGGCACATTGATGAAGCTTTTCGATGGCACGGGATTTTTAATTTTCAAAACGAAGGCGAAGGTCATCACGGCTTACCTGCGCGGTGCGGAACGCCTGCCGTATTCCCCCAATCCGGGTTGGAAGAAATGTTTTCCCAAGGTGACCGCACATTTCAGCGCCGCACTGGTTGCGCCCGAGTTGGGGGACATCAGCACCGGTCGCGCGCGGTCGCTGCTGACGAACTGGCTTCGCAACCAAGTCGTGCGACAACAGTTTGAGGTGGAAACCAAGTTTGGAGCGCAGAATGTCTTCTCAGCGGTGGCGCAGAGCGCACGTATGCGGCCAGGTCAGTTGATTCTGGAAGACGCGACGCAGCAAAAGCTGACGTATCGGAAGCTGATGGTGGGCGCGGATGTGCTGGCCGATGCCCTGAGCGGGAGAGTCGCGGGTGGCGAGCGCGTTGGGGTGTTATTGCCGAATGTCAACGCCACGCCGGTGGTCATTCTGGCGCTGTGGCGACTGGGGAAAGTTCCAGCGGTCCTGAACTTCTCCTCGGGCATCGCCACCATGCTGACATGCGCGAACCTCGCCGGACTGAAACACATTGTCACCTCGCTTGCCTTTTTGGAACGCGCCAAACTGAAAGCAGACGATTTTGTGAAAGCGGGCATCAGTCTGATCTATCTCGAAGACGTGCGCGCTGAAATTACCAGCTCCCGGAAATTCTTTACGTTGCTCCGGCACATTTTGCATTTTCCATCCTCCATCCTCCATCCTCCATCCGCTGTCTCCGCCGCCGTGATTGTTTTCACGAGCGGCTCCGAAGGTGTGCCCAAGGGCGTTGAACTGACGCACGGAAACATCCTCGCCAACATCCGCCAGATGCTGGCGGTCACGGACTTGACCGACTGCGACCGCCTCTTCAACTGCTTGCCGTTGTTCCACAGTTTCGGTCTCACGGTGGGGACGTTTCTGCCGTTGGTGCGCGGGCTTTATGTCTTCCTTTATCCTTCGCCCTTGCATTATCGCATGGTGACGTCGGTGCTCTACGGCCGCGATTGCACGGTGTTTCTCAGCACGAACACTTTCCTGAATGGCTACGCGCGCAAGGGACATCCCTACGACTTCCGCAGTCTCAGGTATTTGTTTGCCGCTGCGGAGAAATTGCAGGAAGCCACCGCACTCGCTTGGGCGCAGAAATATGGCGTGCGCATCCTCGAAGGTTATGGCGCGACGGAATGTTCCCCGTGCGTAAGTGTCAACACGCCGCTCGAACCGCGCTACGGCTCCGTGGGCCGTCTCCTGCCCGGGATGGATTACGAACTGGAGCCGGTCGAAGGGGTGGAAGGCGGCGGGCGGCTTTTCGTGCGCGGGCCGAACGTGATGAAAGGCTACTTGAACGCGGACGCAAACGCGAAATTCCAGGCCCTCGGCGGCTGGTATGACACCGGCGACATCGTAAGCGTGGATGCCGAGGGTTATCTGCACATCCGCGGACGGTTGAAACGCTTCGCCAAGGTGAGCGGCGAGATGGTGAGCCTTTCGGCGGTCGAAGACGCGCTGGCGGGGGCGTTTCCGCAATATGGACTGCGCTGCCAGGTCGCCGTCATCACGCGCCCCGATGAGAATAAGGGCGAAGCGCTCATCGCCGTGACCAACGAACCGAAGCTCACCATGGACGAAATCCGCGCCGCCATCAAAGCCAAGGGGTTGACGAATCTCAGCGTGCCGCGCGAGATCAAAGTGGTGAAGGAGATTCCGAAACTCGGCACCGGCAAGGTGAATCATCGCGAACTTCAGGCGCTGATGGCCGACTCGAAATAGCCAGGTAGGGCGCGTCACTCCGTGCGCGCCGGGTTGGTGTAATCAATAGCGGCGCGCACGGAGTGACGCGCCCTACCTGCTTAGGGGCCCCGCTTCGTTTTCACCGCAAGCGTCAGCCAAAGCGCGCTGGCCACGATCAACGCGACCGGCAAAATCAGAACGGCCTTCTGCAAATTGCCGCCGAATGAATCCGCGAGACGGCCCACGATCTCCGGCGACCACATGTCGCCGAAAAGGTGGATGGTGAAAATGGAGACGGCCATGGCGCTGGCGCGAAGATTCACGGGCGCGGTTTCCAGGATGAGCGTGTTGACCGGGCCGGTGGACAGGAACAGGCAGAACATCGCCGCCGCCAGAAACGACATGGACCAGAACGTCGAGCTGACGAGGACCGCGCCAAACGCGAGCGGCACGGCGGCCAGCACCGAGAGGCCCAGCGTCCACGCGTAGCCGGCGCGATTGCGCTTCTGCCACGCGGTCGCGGCGAATCCGCCAATCATCGTACCCACGAGCCCGGCGACCACGAGCACCGCGCCGAAAAACGTGCCCGCCTTGTCCACGGCCACGCCGTGGGCGCGATGCAGGAACGTCGGCCCCCAATGCCCGAACGCACCCAGCGCGAACGTGTAGGCCGTGTAACCCAACACCACGAGCACGTATTCAGGGATGCGAAAAAGATTCACGATGTCGCGGACGGAAGGCCGTTTTGCCGCTTCCGCAGTCTTGCCCTCGGCCTGGCCGCGTTTGAGTTCAGCGAACGGCAGCATCACAAGCGCGAGGAGCAATCCCGGCGCACCCGCCCAGATGAACGCGTGCCGCCACCCCCATTTCGCCGCGATGACTCCGCCCATGATCGTGCCCAGCGCTGCGCCGACGGGAATTGCGACGTAGAAAATGGTCAGCGCGTTGTTCCGTTTCGCGGGGGCGTAACTGTCGGAAATCAGACTCGGACTGATGGTCGCATAGCTCGCTTCGCCCAGGCCGACGAGCACGCGAAATGCAATCATCATCGCAAACGTCGCCGCGAACCCCGTCAGGGAGCCGCCCGGCCTGGCCGTCGTTGAGGCCGAGATCTTTTTGCAGCGGCGTCAACACGGCCGAGAGCACGAAGCGGTCGAGGTAATTGAACAGGTTGAGGCCGGTGAGGATGAACAGAACCCAGGCGGGCGAGAGTTGCCTGTGCGGAGCGGTGACTGTCATCGGTTGCAAAGCTAACCTTTGCCGCGCCGGGGTGTAAACCGAAGAACTTCGGCGGATTCAATCAGCGCGCAAGCGGTTCAAATCGCATAACGGAGGCAACGGTAGGGCGGGCAGTCTTCTGCCCGCCGCCTGTGAAACGACGACGGCGCGCACGGCGTGACTCGCCCCGCCAATTTGGCTATCATGCAAACAGCTAAAGTTATGGGCGACGGAATCGAAACAATACGGGTTGCGGAATCACCCGCCGGCTTTCAGCCGTTGAACTGGTGTAAGGCGGCGTTGCTGGTGCTGGGCGCGGCGGCGTGTTTTCACGCGGCTTACACGCCGGCCCATCCCGGGCCGTTGGCGTTGCTCATCGTCGGCTATGTCGTGTGTCTGGTGCAACTCACGCGGCTGCGGACGATGCGGTTGGCGTTTTACACGGGCTTGCTGGCGGGGTTGGCGTGCTTCGGGCCGCAACTGGTTTTTTTTTGGGGCATCTTTGGGCCGGCGGCCATCGCGCTGTGGACGATTCTGGCGTTCTGGATTGCGCTGTTCGTCGCGCTCTCGCATGTGGCGCTGGTACGGTTCGGCGCGAAGCGCGCGGTGTGGCTGGTGCCATTTCTGTGGACGGGCTTGGAATATTTCCGCAGCGAACTTTACCACCTCAAGTTCGCGTGGCTAAACGTGGGGTACGCGTTCAGCGATTTCATGATTATGCCATGCGGCCTGCTCGGAGGCTACGCGGTTGGATTTTGTGTGGCCACCTATGCCGGTTTGTTTCTTATCGGAAAGATGAAGCGCCTCATAGTAATTGGGCTCGTTGGCATCATCGTAGGCGCATTTCTTTTCATGCCTTCATTGGGTCCCAAACAGCGGCTAAATTTGCGACTTGCCGGGGTTCAATTGGAGTTCCCTAACGACACGCAAGTTCGGCAGGCACTGAACCGTGTCATCACCGCTCGGACGAACCTTGATTTGATCGTCCTGAGCGAATACACGCTGGACGGGCCGCCGTCGGAGCAGTTGAAGAATTGGTGTCGCGAGCACCGGAAGTTCCTCATCGTCGGCGGCAAAGACCCCGCGCCGGGAAATAGTTTTTACAACACCGCGTTCGTCATCAGCACGAACGGCGAGGTGGTTTTCAAACAGGCCAAGAGCGTGCCGATCCAGTTTTTCAAGGACGGCCTGCGCGCGACGGAGCAGAAGCTGTGGGCGTCGCCGTGGGGCAAGATCGGCATCTGCATCTGCTACGACTTGAGCTACGCGCGGGTGACGGATGAGTTGGTGCGGCAGGGCGCGCAGATGCTCATCGTGCCGACGATGGACGTGGCGGATTGGGGACGGCATCAACACGAGTTGCACGCGCGCATCACGCCGGTGCGCGCGGCGGAATACGGCGTGCCGATTTTCCGGGTGGCGAGTTCGGGGATTTCGCAGGGTGTGAACGGGTTGGGTTATGTCCGCGCCAGCGCCCCGTTTCCGGGCGAGGGCGAGATGATTTTCTTTGGGGTGAACTTGAGGCCAGAGCGTCACGGCTCTTTGCCGTTGGACCGCTGGCTCGCGCCGTTCTGCGTGAGCGTGACGGGGTTGTTCGGGTTGTGGCTGGCGGTGGGGAAACTGTGGCGGCGGTGGTAGGGTGCGTCACTCCGTGCGCGCCGCGGCGGGCAGAGGACGGCCCGCCCCGCCATCGTTGGCTTCGCGCCTTTCGCGCTAGAATTTCACAGCGGCAGGTATTTGGCGCGGATTTCTTCTTCGTCGCAGTGCAGAATCGCCACGCTGCGTTCCGCGCCGAACTTCGGTTTGCCCGCGTAGCCGGGGTTCAGAAAGAGCACGCCCCCGATGACTTGGTTGAACGCTTGGTGCGTGTGGCCAAAGATGACGGCGGCCGGCCGTTCGCGGGCGATGCGAACTTTGAGGTCGTCGCCGAGGGCGTGCGGTTTGACGATGTGATGAACTAGGAATTTATGGCCGCCGATCCTGGCAACTTCGGTCAAATTCAAGTCCACGCCGCCGTCCGTGTTGCCCAGCACGGCGGTGACGGGAGCGATAGCTTCCAGTTCAAGCAAAAGCGAGTGCGAGCCGACATCGCCCGCGTGCAAAATGTGATCAACGCCGGCAAACAACCCGGCGATGTGTGGGTCGAGAA